>NZ_JAMYOA010000023.1:0-92815 GCF_040319515.1 Mesorhizobium sp. M0909 | reverse complement strand
CCAATTGGGGCCCGGTTTTCCACACGTTTCTCCTTTGATATCCTCCCCCCGCCCCCGGCCCGCCCGGTTTATACCCCCCCCCCCCGGCCGGGCGCCCCGCCATCCGCGCCCCCCCTGCCTGGCACGATCGAACGGTCGGGCCCTTCAGTTGCGGCTCGCCGGCACAAGGATTGTGTTCTAGTGGGTTTGCAAAACCTAAGACTGATGATCCGTCGAAGGCACTTACCTCAACATCTCCGCGTCCTTTGGCACGCCCGCATCGATCGGCTCGGCCGTCCTGTCCGACACGGCGGCGATCTTCCCGGCGGCCGACAGATTCGGGCGCACGAAGACCGGCGCGACGCCGTCGACGCGGCTGTAGAGGTCGATAATGTCCTGATTCATGAAGCGCACACAGCCGGAGGAAGCGTTCTTCCCGATGGAATCCCACTCCGGCGTGCCGTGCAGCCGGTCCATCGTGTCCTTGCCGTCGCGGAAGAGATATAGCGCGCGTGCGCCCAGCGGGCTGTGCGGGCCGGGCGGCATGCCGTCCTTGTATTTCGCCAGTTCCGGCCGGCGCTGGATCATCTCCGGCGGCGGCGTCCAGGCCGGCCACTTCTTCCTCGCCTGAACCACGGCGCTGCCGGTCCATCCGAAACCGGCCTTGCCGAGGCTGACGCCATAGCGAATTGCCTTGCCGCCGTCGCGCACCAGATAGAGGAAGTGCTCGGAGGTATCGACGACGATCGTGCCGGGTTTTTCTCCGGTCGGATCGGACACGATTTGGCGCACGAATTTCGGATCGACCTTGGCTACCGGGATTGCCGGCAGTTGATAGCCCTCGTCGACGCGCGCCGCATACATACTTGCGGCATCGCCGAAAGCCGGATCGCTTGGCGCCGCGGTCACTGGCGGCGCCGCTACGTCCGTCGTGGTGCACGCCGAAAGAGCCACGGAGGCCGCGCCCAAAGCGGATGCACCAAGAAACGCACGCCGGTTCAGGCGCTCAAAAAACAGCGGAATATCGGACATGAACCCCCGGCTTGCCCATGAGATCTAGGAAAGATGCGGCCCCACGCGTGCAGGATCAATATACGATTCCGGAAGCTTTGAGAACATGATTGGATCAAGGCACGCCAGGCGGAATTCGCAACGCTGCGTCGACCTGTCTCGTTAAATCGGCAATCATTGCGGACCGGACTCAAGATAAGCCTTCGCCGAGTTGCCTGCCATGGACGACAAGATGCCCGCACGCCGGCGGACCAGCGACCTCACCAGTGGACCTATCCCGCGTACATTGCTGCTGTTCGCCCTGCCGGTGCTCGGCTCCAATGTTCTGCAGTCGCTCAACGGCTCAATCAATGCCGTCTGGGTCGGTCGTTTCCTCGGCGAAGCGGCGCTGACCGCCACGTCCAATGCCAACCTCGTGCTGTTTCTCATCCTCGGCACCGTCTTCGGCATCGGCATGGCGGCGACCATCCTGGTCGCGCAATCGGTCGGCGCCCGCGATCTGCCCGAAGCCCGCCGCATCGTCGGCACCAGTGCCACCTTCTTCTTCCTTGTCTCGGTGGTGTTCGCGGTCTGCGGCTGGATCTGGGTCGATACAATCCTCAATGCGCTCGGCACGCCGGCCGATGCGTTGCCGCTGGCGCGTTCCTATCTGCGTATCATTTTTCTCGCCGTACCGATGATGAACCTGCTGTCCTTCGTCATGACGGTGCTGCGCGGCGCCGGCGATTCGCGCACGCCTTTCCTATTCATGGCGCTGGCCGTCGTGCTCGACGTCATTTTGAACCCGTTGCTTATTCTCGGCATCGGCCCGTTCCCCGAACTCGGCATCGCCGGCTCGGCCACCTCGACGCTGATCGGCCAGACGGTAAGCGTGCTTGCCATCCTGATCGTGCTTTATGCGCGCAAGCACCCGCTGCGGCTGGCCGGCGCCAATCTTGCTCTGCTGCGGCCGGACCCGGCGCTGCTGCGCATTGTCGTCTTCAAGGGCGTGCCGATGGGCCTGCAGATGATCGTCGTCTCGTCCGCGGCGCTGACTGTGATGGGCATGGTCAATGCCTACGGCTCGCAGGTCGCGGCTGCCTACGGCATAGCCGCCCAGCTCTGGACCTATATCCAGATGCCGGCGCTCGCCATCGGCGCCGCGGTCTCGTCCATGGCGGCGCAAAATGTCGGCGCCGGACGCTGGGACCGGATCGGCCGCATCGCCGCGTCCGGCGTCGGCTTCAACCTTGTGCTTACCGGCGTGCTTGTCGCGCTGCTGTTCGTATTCGATCGCGCGGTGCTCAGCCTCTTCCTCAGCAGCGACAGTGCAGCGATCGACATCGCCACTCACATCAACAAGGTCGCATCCTGGTCCTTCATCCTGTTCGGCATCACCATCGTGCTCTTCGCCACTGTGCGTGCCACGGGCGCGGTGATGCCGCCGCTGATCATCCTGGTGATCTCGGTACTTCTGGTGCGCACCAGCTTCGCCTATTTCTTTCGAAGTGCGATCGGTGAGGAAGCGTTGTGGTGGAGCTTTCCGGCCGGCTCGATAACCTCGCTCGTGCTGGCCACGGCCTATTATCGCTTCGGCCGTTGGCGCAGCGTGCACATGATCGAAAGCCGGCCGGCTGCCGGCGAACCGCCGGATACCGGCCTCGGCGTACCGCGCCAGCGCGCGCACCTTTCGCCCGAGACACCGACCGGCTGAAAGATCGGTTCAGTGCGCGTATTTCGCGCCGAACCCGAGCGCCACTAGGGAAAAGATAACGATCATGCCGGCAAAGGCCCCGCTTGCCACGGTCGCGCTTGTCATGGTCGACAGGACGCCGATGCCGATCACCGGCAGCGCGTTGCCGCAAAAACAGCAGATGAAGAAGGCCGAGACGACTTCGGCGCGCCGGTCCGCCGGCGCGATCTCGTTCACCACTTGCAAGCCGCCGCGATAACCGAGCGCTGCCGCCACGCCGCACAAGGCGGTCCCGGCAATCATTGTGGCCATCGATGCGAAGACCTGCGCCGCAACAATCAGCGCGACGGTTGGAATCATCAGCGCAAGCGCCGCGAACATCGCGGCCCGGCTCGAAAGACGCGTCGTCGCCACAATGGTGGCGGCCGCCCCGATCGACAATTCAAAGAACAGAGCGCCGGCTACCGCATGGTTGGCTACCTGCAGTTGCTGCGCCAGGATGCTCGGCGCGAGTGCCGCATAAAAGCCGACGAGCGCCATCGCGCCAAAGCCTGTCACCGCCGGCGCAACGAAACTTGCGCGGATGGCATCGGGCACGGAAAGGCGCGGCCGCATCGAAACGTCAGCCAGTTTCCCCGGCCGCGAAACGGTTTCCTGCGTGCGCCAGACCAGCAGGGTTACAGTCGCGAGCATCGCCAGGTAGACGACGAATGTCAGCCTGAGCGGCCAAGGCACGTATTCGGCGAGCAACCCGGCCCCCAGCGCACCAAGGCCGAGACCGAGGAAATTGGTGCTGGTGGCAATCGTCGCCGCCTGTGACTTGTCGTCGGTCGGGAGCAATTCGGCGAGCCAGGCGGTGCCGGTACCCGCGCCGACGCCGATTCCCAATCCGCTCAGAATTCGGGCGACGTCGAGCCAGGCGACATTTTCGGCGAACAGGAAAACCACCGCGCTAACGACGGCCACCGCCATTCCGGCCAACGCCATCGGACGGCGCCCGATGACATCTGACACACGCCCCAACATCAGCAGCGCCGCCAGATTGCCGATGACATAGACGGCGTAGACCAGCGTCAAAGTGATCTGCGAGAAGCCGAAGACCTGCTTGTAGATGATGTAAAGCGGCGTCAGCGCCGTGCTGCCGGCGAAAAGAGCCGCGATCATGGCGGCCACGGCGGCCGTTGCAGCGCGCCCGCCGAGTTCGTAATCGCGCGTCATGACTTGAGCGTGAGCAGTCATTTTTCGGACCTTTTTGCTGTTCGGGATCTGACACCTAACGCCTTTTTTTCGTCAGCCGTTCCCCCTCTCCGACTTGCTCCTGACAATTTTGGCAGCTTTGCGATGGCGCTGAGCGAGATCCTCTTTTAACTTCAGCGGATTGTCAGGGGAGATTGATGGGCAAGGGACGAGTCGAGGCATTCACCGATGGCGTGGTCGCCATCATCATCACCATCATGGTGCTGGAATTGAAGGTGCCGCATGGCGAGGATTTTTCCGCGCTGGCGCCACTCTGGCCGGTATTCCTCAGCTATGTGCTGTCCTTCATCAATGTCGGCATCTACTGGAACAATTTGCACAACATGTTCCATACCGTGCAGCGGGTCGACGGCCGCGTGCTGTGGGCGAACCTCAACCTGCTGTTCTGGCTATCGCTGATGCCGGCGACGACAGCCTTCATGGGTGAGAACCATTTCGCGCCGGTGCCGGTCGCCGTTTATGGCGTCGACCTGGCGCTCTGCGCCATCGGCTTCAACATCCTCACCATAGCCCTGCATCGGCTGCACGGCAGCGAAACCCTCTTCGCCAGGGCGTTGGGCAATGACCTCAAGGGAAAAATCTCGCTGGCCCTCTATATCGCCGCCGTCGCGCTGACCTTCGTCAATCACTGGATCGGTGTCTCGATCTATGTCCTGGTGGCGATGGTCTGGTTAGTGCCGGACAGGCGCTTCGAGCGGCTAATCGAGAAATAGGCAGACCATGATCCCGAACCGAAGGACCGCGTCAGCGAAAAGTTGGATGCCGGTTTTCGGACAAGATCATGAGAAGATAGAGCCCATACCGAATTTTATCGAATGGAACGGGCTCTAGCCCCGCATTTCTTTGAGCTTTTCCGCTACCGAAGCGGCAAGGTCGGCGTAGCGCTCCTCCAGCCGCTCGGCGGCTTTGATCACTGAAAAATCATGGCCGAATTTTTCCAGCGCCATGCGCAGCTTTTCGACGAATTCAGCCTGTTTTTCGAGCGCCGAAAACAGCGTTTTCACTTGCGCTTCGCTGATGTCGGGGTTGGCAAGCATTTGCGGCACTTCGCGGCTCATCTGGTCGCCGGTTGCGGTCTGTTCTTTCAGGATCTCGATCCAGTCGGTCAATCGTCAGTCTCCTTTTTCAATATCAGCATGCGCAGCGCCCGCCGACGCGGTCAACCCGAAGATGTCGCACCGGCTTGCGCGAGCCTCTTTCCGCGCTAAGTTCGCCGCGGCCAGAACAGGAGAAAATCATGACCACCGACGCCGAGATCCAGACCGCCCTGCCCGCACTTGCCTCCGGTAATGTCGCCGTCATCACCGGCGCGGCCAGCGGCATCGGCCTCGCCGCGGCAAAACGGCTGGCGGCGATGGGCATGAAGATCGTGCTGGCCGATATCGGCGCCGCACGCCTCGATGAGGCGCGACATGCCGTCGCTACCTTCGCCGGCGAGAGCGCCGTGCTTGCCGTCGCCACTGACGTCTCGAAAGCCGACGACCTCGAACGGCTGGCCGAAAGGACATTCGACACCTTCGGCGACGTCTCGCTTCTGATGAACAATGCCGGCGTCGGCAACAACCCCGGCAAGCCGTGGGAGAACCGTGACGCCTGGAAGCGACTGCTGGACATCAATTTCTGGGGTGTCGTCCATGGCGTCGAGGCCTTCGCGCCGCGCATGCTGGCGGCGGGAAAGCCCGGCCTGATCGTCAACACCGGCTCCAAGCAAGGCATTACCACGCCGCCCGGCAACCTCGCCTACAACGTCTCCAAGGCTGGCGTGAAGACCTATACCGAGGGCCTTGCACACGCGCTGCGCAACGAGCCCGGCGCCAATGTCGCGGCGCATCTGCTCATTCCCGGGTTCACTTTTACCGGCCTGACCGAAGGCGCCACCGAAAAGCCGGCCGGCGCCTGGACCGGCGAGCAGGTTATCGACTTCATGCTGGCCTCGCTGCTGCGTGGCGACTTCTACATCCTGTGTCCCGATAACGAGGCGACCCGGTCCATGGACGAAAAACGCATGGCCTGGGCGATTGGCGACATCATCGAGAACCGCCCTGCCCTGTCGCGCTGGCACCCGGACTACAAGGAAGCCTTTTCGGCATTCATGGAATGATCCCGCGACCGTCCGCGCAGGAACCCGGACAACAAGCTCGCTCACGCCGCCGCGTGCTTCTTCGCGTTGCGCTTTTTAGCCACCGCCTTGGCTGCGGCCATGTCGGCGATCTGTTCGTCGTGCCGCTTCGCCGCGCGTTCACATTTGGCGCGGATTTCTTCGAGCTCGGATTCGGTCAGGTGCTCGATGCCGATAAAGGTATTCTTGGCTTTGCTGACGCGGATCAGCTCGTCAAGCTTGGCCTGGATCGCCGCGCTGTCGCGGTTCTGGGTGTTCTGGATGAGAAACACCATCAGGAAGGTGACGATCGTGGTGCCGGTATTGATGACGAGTTGCCAGGTATCGGAAAAGCCGAAGACCGGACCGCTTACCGCCCAGACCACAATGATCAGGAAACAGACGGCAAACGTCGGCGGCAGACCGGCAAGATGGGCGATATAGTTGGCGATCCTGGTGAACAGCTTTTCGATCATGGCAGGGAGAAACAATCGGCAACTGCTTCGAGTTCCCTGCGAGGAGGAATTCACGGTCAAACCGTGCACACGCCGCGCTCGCAACGATCAGGTAGCGTCGTTTTCCCAGCGGTCGAGGAAAGCCTCGATGGGCAAGGCCTGCATGTCGGGGACTGCCCTGGCCAGTTTCTCGACCGGCCAGTCCCACCAGGCAAGACGTTCGATCCGGGCCGCAGTTCCCGCGCTGAAGCGCTGCCGCAATTGCCTGGCCGGAACGCCGGCGACAATTGCATAGGCCGGCACGTCTCGCGTCACTACCGCGTTGGCACCGACGATCGCGCCGTTGCCGATCACTATGCCAGGCATGATCACGGCGCCATGGCCAATCCAGACATCATGGCCGATGCTGACGGGTCTCGCCCGCCGCCGGTCGCGGAATGCCTGATCGACACCCAGCCAGCGGAAGTACTCGTTGGGCCGATAGCTGATTTTGTGCTGCGTCAGCCGCTCGACCGGATGCTCCAGCGCATTGATGCGGCTGTTGGCGGCAATCGAGCAGAATTTGCCGATCGTCGTATAGATCGCCTCGGCATGCCGCTCGAAGTAGGAAAAGTCGCCGACCATCACATCGCGCAGGATGACTCGCTCGCCGATCGATGCGCAGCGTCCAAGCTTGCAGGCCTTCAGTTCCGCCGTCGGATGGATGCGCGGCTCGGGATCTTTCAGGACAAGGTGTTCGGGACGGTCCATGCGGGCGCTTTACGCCCGCGCGCATAGTCTCGCAAGCCGAGTGCAGCGCCGCGCATCCGTTTGGACGCGCCAAGGACCTAGAGCACCTTCAGTCTCTATTTCGGCTTGCCGCTGGTCCACACCACATTCTGGCCGTAGAGCGGCACGGTGGTGACCGACATTTTTGCCGAGCCATCCTGCACCTGGCGCGAATGCGAGAGGTAGATCAGCGTCTCGTTGGCCTTGTCGTAGATGCGGTTCACCACCTGCTTTTTCCAGATCAGGCTGATGCCTTGCTTGAACACCTCCTCGCCGGCCTCGCTCATGTCGATGTCGCCAATGGTGATCGGCCCGGTCTGGCGGCAGGAGATCGAGGAATCGGACGGGTCCTCGAACCAGTTGCCTTTCTGCAGGCGGTCAATCATGCCACGGTCGAAATAGGAGACGTGGCAAGTCACTCCCTCGACCTTCGGATCCTTGATCGCCTCGACGATGATGTCGTTGCCGAGCCAATCGACACCGACCTTGCCGACTTCCTCGGCGGCGGCGGCGCCAGCGCCAATGACAAGGCATGCGGCCAACGCGCCGCCAATCAGTTTTCGCAAAGAGGCCTCCTGCGGTTCGAATTTTGCCGACCTCAGGTGGGACGAACGGCCGCGCTTTGCAAGCAGATCTCCTCCCACAGCATTGCCGGTTGCGGCAACGCGACATCTTTGCGTCGGCGCGACCGAACCGCTAAGAGTGTTCGCCAAGCCAGGGCTTCATGGCGCCAATCCGGCGCCCGATGGAAATGACGACGGACTTCACGGATGATGCGTTCAATTCTGGTCGGTATTCTCGTCCTGATGGCCGCTGGCATCGGCTGGCTAACGTTCGACTGGTACCGCGGACATTATGGCGGCGAGCCGTTCGGAGCTCCGTTCACGCTGGTCGACCAGAAGGGCGCACCGGTCACCGAAGCCGCCTTTCGCGGCCACCCCAGCGTCGTCTTTTTCGGCTTCACGCATTGTCCGGAAGTCTGCCCGACCACGCTTTTCGAGTTGGCCGGCTGGCTGAAGACGATGGGCGACGACGGCAAGAACCTGCGCGCCTATTTCGTTACGGTCGACCCGGAGCGCGATACGCCCGAAATCATGAACGCCTATATCAGCAATTTCTCCGATCGCATCCTCGGCATCACCGGCGATCCGGACAAGGTCCACGCCATGGCCAAGTCCTTCGGCATCTACTGGAAGAAAGTCGAAACGAACGACGGCGACTACACGATGGACCACACCGCTTCGGTGCTGCTGCTCAATGCCAAGGGCGATTTCGCCGGCACCATTGCCTATGGCGAAAGCCCGGACGCCGCCATCGCCAAGCTCAAGCGGCTGGCGGCGGAAGGTTGACGTATCAAGAAATGACGCAGACGCGTTTGTATTTCACCGCGGGCAAGATCGAGGCTGATCGCATCTTCGCGGCGCTCGGTGCGGCGTTCGACGATGAGGGCCTGCCGGTTGCGGTGCTCGAGGTCGACGAGGACCGCGATATCCACGAAGTATCGCTCTATGCCGACGACGACGTCGATGCGGTCGAGGCCCGGCTTAGGGACATCCTGGCCGGACTGTCGCTGTCGAAACCGATAGAACGAGAAGCGCTGCCCGACATCGACTGGGTGGCGCGCTCGCTGGAGGGATTGAAGCCGGTACGGGCCGGGCGCTTCTTCGTCCATGGCGCGCATGACCGCAGGAAGCGCCACAGCGGCGAACTCGCCATCGAGATCGAGGCCGGCCTTGCCTTCGGCACCGGCCATCACGGCACCACCGCCGGCTGCCTCGAAATGCTGGAGCAGGTCATACAGCGCGAGCATCCGCGCAACGCGCTCGACCTTGGCACTGGCAGCGCGGTGCTCGCCATCGCGGTGGCCAAGCTCGCGCATGTTCCGGTGCTGGCAACGGACATCGACCCGGTCGCCGTCAAGGTGGCCGCTGCCAATGCGCGGCTGAACCAGGTCAAGGGGCTCATTGAAACGGTAGCGGCGCCCGGTTTTCATCATCCGATCTTTGCCGCGCGTGCGCCCTTCGACCTGATCGTCGCAAACATATTGGCGCGGCCGCTGATGCGTCTGGCACCGCAAATGGCCGGGCATATCGCGCTCGGTGGCTCGATTGTTTTGTCGGGCATCCTCGAGCGCCAGCGCGATGCGGTAATCGCGGCCTATGTCGGCCAGAAATTCCGGCACGTCCGCACCTTGCATCGCGAGGGCTGGGTGACGATTCACCTCAAGCGCTGAGGCGCGACGCTTTCAACGCAAGCCGGAATCCGCTCGGACCTAGCGCGAGTTCGCCGCTTTCTTCAGCTGTTCGCGATCGTAGCCGTGAGCTTTCAGCGTTTCGTCATCAAAGCCAAGCAGAACGCCGCTCACATACCGGCTCGCTTCGCGCTGGCGAGCTTCGATCAGCGCTTTCACAGCGTTTCTGAAAAATCCGCGTCTGGCTGAAATCGTGGACATGACGGTCTCCTTTGCAGGGCAACAGGACTTTTCCTCCACGTTAAGAAGGTAAGCTCTGCTGACGCTTTTTGAAATCGCCGATTCTGCATGGCATCCATGCACAAAAAGACACTGCGGCGACCAGGGATGATCGTTCCGAAAATCGATTCCGATTTTCGAAGTCATGCGCTACGGTCGCGCCATCATTCGAGGAGAGCCGACATGTTCCAGTCCTTCGATTCCGCCGGCGATCCGGCCGTTGGCAAGCCGCGCGTGGCAATGCTGCGCCAATGGTTGGCGTCGAACGGGCTGGATGGCTTCATCGTGCCCCGTGCCGACGAGCACCAGGGCGAATATGTCGCCGACCGCTCGGCACGGCTGAAATGGCTGACCGGCTTCAGCGGCTCGGCCGGTGTCGCCATTGTACTTGCCGAGCGCGCCGTCATGTTTGTCGACGGGCGCTACACGCTGCAGGTGCGCCAGGAGGTCGATCTCGACATCTTTTCGATCGAGAGCCTTGTCGACAACCCGCCGGCCAACTGGATCAAGGACAATCTCGGCAAGGGCGTGCGATTGGGCTTCGATCCGTGGCTGCATACGATCAGCGACGTCAAGGCGCTGAAAGCCTCGGCCGAGAAATCCGGCGCGACACTGGTGCCGCTCGAAGAGAATCCGATCGACGCGATCTGGCAGGACCAGCCTGGACCGCCACTGGCGCCGGTCGAGATCCACCCGATCGGCTTTGCCGGCGAACTGGCTAAGGACAAGCTGGTGCGGCTGGCAGCGGCCATCGAGAAGGATGGCGCCACCCATGCCGTGCTGACCGACCCCTCCTCGATTGCCTGGGCCTTCGACATCCGTGGCGGTGACGTACCGCACACACCGCTGGCGCTCGGCTTTGCCGTGCTGGCCGCCGACGGCTCGCATCTGCTCTTCATGGACCAGCGCAAGTTTTCGCGCACCGTTGCGGCCTACCTGACGCAGCTCGCCGAATTGCACGAACCAGGTGAATTCGAATCGGCAATCGTCACCCGGGCCAAGGGCGGCGCAAAAATCGCGCTGGACCCGGTTCTCGCGGCGGACAAGCTCAGAATGCTGGTCGAGGATAATGGCGGCACCGTCATTGCCACGGCCGATCCGGCCCGCATTCCACGCGCAACAAAGAACAAAGCTGAGATCGCCGGCGCCCGCGCCGCACATCGCCGCGACGGCGCGGCGGTCGCCAAGCTGCTGTGCTGGCTCGACCGCCAGAAGCCCGGCACGCTCGACGAAATCGCCGTTGTCACCAGGCTTGAGGAGACGCGCCGTCAGACCGGCGAAGAAACGCAGATGCCGCTGCGCGACGTATCGTTCGATACCATCTCCGGCGCCGGCCCTAACGGCGCCATCATGCACTACCGGGTCTCCCGCGCCACCAATCGCAAGCTGGGGGATGGCGAGCTGTTCCTGCTCGATTCCGGCGGGCAGTACCAGGACGGCACCACCGACATCACCCGCACGGTGCCGGTCGGCGCGCCGACCGAAGAGATGCGCGAACGCTTCACGCTGGTGCTGAAAGGCATGATCGGCATCTCCATGCTGCGCTTTCCCCCGGGCACGCGCGGCTCCGAAATCGATGCGGTGGCGCGCCTGGCGCTATGGAGACACGGCTGCGATTTCGCCCATGGTACCGGGCACGGTGTCGGGTCCTATCTTGCCGTGCATGAGGGCCCGCAACGTATCGCCAAGACCGGCACCGAAAAGCTGCTAGCCGGCATGATCCTCTCCAACGAGCCCGGCTATTACAAGGAAGGTTCCTACGGCATCCGCATCGAGAACTTGATTCTGGTGACACCGGCGGAGGCAATCGAGGGCGGCGACATCGCTATGCACGGCTTCGAGACACTGACGCTGGCGCCGATCGACAAGCGGCTGGTCCGATCGGACCTTTTAACCCGCGACGAGTTGCATTGGCTTGACGAATACCATGCGCGCGTACTGGCCGAGATTGGACCGATGCTCGACGGCGAAACGCTGGCCTGGCTGGAAAAAGCAACCGCCCCTCTGCCGCACGACTTCAAGCAATAGCCGCGGCCGCAACACCGAGTGACAGACTTTGCTCCGCAAGCAGTCCCTGCAAAGCCGTGACGTTGGGAGAATCGGCTCCCTTGCGCCAAAACAACACCGTGACGGCGTTGTCTTCGTCAGCGGGCAGTTCGTGCAGCTTTAGCCAGCGGCTCTCTGGGAAACCCGAAAGCACACTTTTCGGCATCAGCGCTATGCCCATGCCAGCCACCACGCAACCAAGGATGGCATGGTATGAACCAAGCTCGATGGTTTTCTCGGCCATGAACCCTCTTCGCGCATACCATTGTTCCAGCCGCCGGCGGTGCGGGCAGCCGTGCTCGAAGGCTATCATGGTTTTGGGCATGTTCTGGCGGTCGTCGATCGAAACGCGCGATGCCGCCGAGACAATGACCAGTTGCTCGTGAAATGCGGGCAGCTTTTCGAACGGAGCGTCGGCGATCGGCTCGGCGGCGAACGCTGCATCGAGGTCGCCGGCAAGCATGGCGGTCGCGAGAACCTGCGGATTGCCGGTGCGCAACTGGATTTCCACGTCGGGATAACGTGCGTGATATTCGGCGAGCAGACTTGGAAGCCGTGCCGCGGCGGTGCTCTCCATGGCACCTAGGCGAAGCGTGCCGCGCGGGCGTGGATCGAGCATCGCCGTTCGCGCCTCCTCTGCAAGCGCCAGTAACCGATCCGCATACCCGACCAATTTGTGACCGGCGGGCGATACGTGCAGGCGCTTGCCCTCCCGGATAAACAGCTGCACGCCGAGATCCTCTTCGAGCTGCCGGATGCGTGTGGTCACGTTCGATTGCACGCGAAACAGTTTTTCCGCCGCCTTGGTGATTCCGCCCTCGCGCACCACCGTGCGGAAGATGCGCAGATCGGCCAAGTCCATACATCTCTCCTGGAGAACATAACGGTCTTAATTATTCATTTTAGCTGATTATGCCTTTCCCGTAAATCGCCGGTGTAGCTGCCGATCAACACGGCAAACCAGGGAGATGGAAATGTCGCGTGAGCCCTTCGGCATCCAGCCGACCGATCTAAGCGCATTGACGCCGAAGCAGCGCGAAGCGCTCTATAGCGACGCCGTGCGTCGCGCCCACCAGGAGAGATCGGAGGCTATCCGGCTGAGCCTGTCGCGGGTCAGCGCGGCAATAGTCGCTGCGGTAAAGCGCATGTGTGCTCTCGCCGCCAAGGCAAAAGTCGATCAGCCGACGACCTGCCGCGCGAGGATCAGCACGGCAGCACCCGCCAGGAACATCGCCATAAGGCCGCCGCGCAGCGAGACCAGGCCGGCGACGACCAAGGCCCCCCATTCCGCCGGTCCGGCGCTCAGCGCTGCCGGCGCCACAAGCGTGGTCAGCACCGCCGCCGGCACGGCGTTCAGCCCGGCCTCAACACGCGGATGGATATGGTCGAAGCGTGAGATCACCAGATGACCGCCAATGCGTGTCAAATAGGTCGCGATCGAAGCGGCGACGATGATCCACAACGTCGTGCTCATGGCCGTGCCTCCACGCCGCTGTGGCGGGGCGGCAGGATGACGGCGAGCAGCACACCGGCCAGCGCGCCGATGGAGACATGCCAGGGCGAGCCGACCGTCTTGTAGGCAATGATGGAGGCGGCAGCGCTTGCGACGACCACCGGCAGCCACAGCGGCCGTTTGCGGAAGCTCATGACCAGGCCGAGAAAATAGATCGGCAGCAGGAAGTCGATGCCCAGCGCGTGGGTGTCGGGAATAAGTTTGCCGAACACCGCCCCGAGCGCGCTTTCGATGACCCAGAACACGTAGACCGGCAGCCCGAGCCCCATATACCAGGCAAAGCCGACGGTCTCGCCGGCCTCCGCCTTGCGCTCGGCCACCGCGAACTGCGGATCGGTGAGCACGAAATAGCCTATCGCCTGCTGCGCTAGGGGCCAATGCGCGATTCGCCGGCCGATACCGGCCGAATAGAGCACATGGCGAAAATTCACGGCGAAGATCGACAGCACGATCAGCCACGGCGCGACATGCTGCCCGAACAGCTCGATGCCGACCATTTGGCTGGCGCCGCCGAACACCGTTGCGCTCATCAAGAACGCCTCGATCACGGAAAAGCCGTTGTCGACGGCGAGCGCCCCGAACAGCAACGCAAACGGCGCCGACGCCACCACGACAGGCATGCTCAGCCGCACGCCGTCCCAGAAATCGCTTTTCGCACCGTTTTCGGAGATTGCTTCCGCCGACATCGACCGCTCCTTGGGAAGGGCCGTATGTAGAGAGGGCGGTCCGGCTTGTCACACCAATTCGCTTGAGGCAAACGATCAGCGGAAATGATAGCTGAAGCATCGCGGCAAGCTCGCTTCCAGACTTGTGGACAAAATCAGAGGCTTGGTACCTGAGCGCATATTCGTTGGCGACGATCGGTCCTTGCCGAAGCGACGGCCATAGACCAACCTGCTGGGCCGGACAGGTGGTTCCAATGAGCGAATTTTTCATCGATCCAAAATTCGGCCGCCTGGCCTTCGGCGCCGATCCCGGCAGCTATCACGCGACGCGACCTGGGTATCCTGATTGGGTATTCGAAATTCTATGTGAGCGGTGCCGTCTCGCGCATGGCACGGCGACGTTCGAGATTGGCGCAGGTACAGGAACTGCAACGCGCCGCTTACTCGAACTGGGCGCGAGCCCGTTGCTCGCCATTGAGCCGGATTCCCGCCTCGCGACTTTCCTTTGCGAGACTATTCAGGACAAGGCGCTCTCGGTGAGCGTCTCTGCGTTTGAGGATGCCGTCCTTGAGAAGGCCGGTTTTGATCTCGGTGTCAGCGCCACTGCCTTTCATTGGCTGGATGAGGACACGGCGCTGATCAAGGTCGCAGAGCTGCTTCGGCCGGGCGGCTGGTGGGCAATGGTCTGGAATGTATTCGGCGACGACAGTCGCCCCGATCCCTTTCATGATGCGACCAAGGTGCTGCTTGACGGGCCTTCGAGCCCGTCGGCGGGCTCAAATGGTATTCCGTTCGCCCTTGATGCCGAGGCCCGCGTGGCGGCACTGGAGCGAACCGGCGCGTTTGATGCCATCGAACATCGGACAAGTGTCTGGTCGCTCGTCCTCGATCCTGACCAGACGGTCAACCTCTATGCCACTTTTTCCAATATCAACATCCGCAGTGACCGCGAAGCAATCCTGGCGGAGCTGGGTCGCATCGTCCGCGACGAGTTCGAAGGCTCCATAACCCGCAACATGACCACCAGCCTCTACACTGCGCGGCGCAGTTGACTGTCTGATTTTTCCGCTAGCGCTGCGAAGCCTTGCCTTCGATCGCCCTGCCCCAGTCGAGCAGCGGTTTTGCCCGCATGACGAAGTCGACGAGTTCGTCGACCAATCCAGCTCCGTAGATATCCGCCGGCTCGATTGCGTGCCGGACGGCGAAATGACGATTGCGGATGGCGGCCACGAGATCGGGCTCGATAACGTGCTCGAAGCCGCGCGGCGTGCGCTTCATACAGCCGTCCCGGTCGAGCTCGAGACCATTCTTCTTCAGCGCCGCGACGAGCGTGCGGAACTCAGCGGGCCGCTTTGCGATGGCGTTGCGCAGCGCCAGCAATAGCTCCGGTCCGGGCTGCCACCAGGCAACAGCGGCAAAGCAGCGCTCGAGCCCGATGTGGATGTAAAACACGCCCTGTTCCATCTTGGTGCCGTCGGGCGAAAGGATCGCCGACAGATGCCGGTTGTAAGGCCGTTTGTCCTTGGCGAAACGCACGTCGCGATTAATCCGGAACAGCGACTTCTTGCGGTCGCCGCGCAGGCCGAGCCCCAATGCCGTGAAGCGCTCGGAGAGCGCCTCGACCAGATCGCCGAAGGGATTGCGCAGGTCCCGCTCGAAGAGCTCGCGGTTTTCCAAAAACCACTCCCGGCTCTGATGAAAATCCAGTGCCTTGAGGAAAGGAATGGCCTTGTCACCAAAACCATTGAATTCAGCCGGCATCACGAGCCCTTGCCGATCCGCTCGAGCCAGGCATCCTCATCGATGACTTCGATACCGTGTTCGGCAGCCAGCTTGAGCTTGGAGCCAGCACCGGGCCCGGCGACGACGAGGTCGGTCTTCGCGGAAACCGAGCCGGCGACCTTCGCGCCGAGACGTTCAGCCATCGCCTTGGCCTCGGGGCGCGTCATCTTTTCGAGCGTGCCTGTAAACACGATCGTCCTGCCGGCGACCGCACTATCGGCTGAGACGTTCACGATGTACGGCTTCGGGTGGACCTGTGTGAGCAGCGCTTCAAGCACGGCGTCGTTGCGTTCATTGCCGAAGAAATCGCGAAGAGCGCCTATCACGGTATCGCCGATGCCGTTGATCGAAGGAAAAACGGTGTGTGGATCGGCTGCCGCTGCTGTCTCCTTGCCAATGCGGATCAACTCCTCGATCGTCGAGAAGGTTCGGGCGAGCACAGCGGCCGTCGTTTCGCCGATATGGCGGATGCCCAGCGCAAAGATGAAGCGATCAAGTTCCGGTTCGCGGCGAGCGTCGATGGCAGCGAAGAGCTTGTCGAGACCTTCATAGTTGCGTTCTTCGACACCGCGTACATTCTTCCGCGTCTTGCCTGAAGCAGCCTCACGCTGCCTGGCCTGCTCCTCCCGCCGCTCCACCAATGCCTTGATGACGGCGGGTCGGCGGTCCCTGAGAGTGAAAATATCGGCGGCCGTCTTGATCAATCCGGCATTGAAGAACAGGTCAATGTTTTCAGCGCCCAGACCTTCGATATCCATGGCGCCGCGTGACACGAAGTGACGCAATCCTTCCACGGCCTGGGCGGGGCAGATCAGCTCGCCGGTGCAACGTCGGCGGGAATCTTCCTTGCCGGTCTTCTCGTTGATCTCGCGCGTTGCCGGCGAGCCGCAGATCGGGCATTTGTGCGGGAATTCGTAGGGCACGGCGTCTGGCGGACGCTTGTCGACGACGACGCTGACGATCTGCGGAATGACGTCCCCCGCCCGCTGGATGACCACCGTGTCGCCGATACGTATGTCGTTGCCGTCGCGGATCGGCTGGCCGTTGCTGTCCAGACCCTTGATGTAGTCTTCGTTGTGAAGCGTGACATTCTCGACCACGACGCCGCCGACCGTGACGGGCGCAAGCCGGGCAACGGGCGCCAGCGTACCGGTACGGCCGACCTGAATGTCGATCCTGCGCACGGTCGTCATCGCCTGTTCGGCCGGAAATTTGTGAGCGATGGCCCAGCGTGGTTCGCCGGTGACGAAGCCCCATCTGCGCTGCAGCTCCAATTGATCGACCTTGTAGACCACGCCGTCGATGTCGTAGCCAAGCGATGAGCGCTGGGCCTCGATGAGGTGATAATGCGCGATCAGTTCGTCGACCGATTTTGCCCGGACCATCAGCGGACTGACCTTGAACCCCCACTCCGCGAATTTTTGCACGGAATCGTATTGGGTCGGAGCTGGATCCTTCGAAGTATAGCCCCAGGCGTAGGCAAAGAATTTGAGGTTGCGGCTGGCGGTAACGGACGGGTCCTTCTGACGGAGCGATCCGGCCGCCGTATTGCGCGGATTGACGTAATCCTGGCCGCCGATCGCCGCCGAGCGTTGCTTCAGCGCCTCGAATTCGGCGTAGGTCATATAGACCTCACCGCGTATTTCGATGACCTCGGGCCAGCCCGACCCCTTCAAGGTCTTGGGAATGTCGGCGATGGTCTTGAGATTGGCGGTGATATCCTCGCCGACGACGCCGTCGCCGCGCGTTGCCCCCTGCACGAACACACCGCCTTCATACCGCAGGGAAGCCGATAGCCCGTCGATCTTCGGCTCTGCCGTGAAGGCGATGTTCAGATCCTTGTCGCGATCAAAGAATCGCCGGCCCCGTTCTATGAAGTCCGCGACGTCCTGGTCGGTATAGGCCTTGGCCAGGCTGAGCATCGGCACCGTGTGGCGCACCTTGGCAAAACCTTCCGCCGGCGGCGCGCCGACCCTGCGCGAGGGCGAATCCTCGCGCACAAGATGCGGGAACCGCTGTTCGATGGCGAGGTTGCGCCGGGTCAGCGCGTCATATTCCGCATCCGTGATTATCGGCGCGTCCTCGCCATGGTAGCGCCGGTCGTGCTCGGCGATCTCCTCCGCCAACCGCTTCAACTCGCTTGCCGCCTCGCTTTCGCTGAGCGAATCGACTGGTTCTTCGTCCATGCACTGCTCCCTCCACGGTGGCGCGACACAATAGAACAGGATTTTCTCATGAGGGAGAGACCAGACACCGAAAATCATTCCTGAACAGCAGGATGGCGCCATACCCTGACTCAGGTCGCGAGCGCCGCAAACGAACTCGTCTGGAGCAATCCCAGGAAAACTGTGAAACGGTTTTCCGTCCGGAATTGCGCAAAACAAAGAGATAGAGCGGTTCGGCGTTTCCGTGAAGGATGAACCGCTCTAGGCTGCCGCGGTGTTCTCCCGCAGCAGCCGCTCGGCCGCCGCGCGCGCCTCGTCTGTAATGGTGGCGCCGGCGAGCATGCGTGCGATCTCTTCCTGCCGTGCCGCCCGGTCCATCTCGGCGATGCCGGTCGAGACGCGGTCGGCACCGCCTGATTTGGAGATCAGGAAATGCGTCGCCGCGCGCGCCGCCACTTGCGGTGCATGCGTGACCGAAAGCACCTGCACGCGTTTTGCCAGCCGCGCCAGCCGCTGGCCGATGGCGTCGGCAACCGCGCCGCCGACGCCGGTGTCAATCTCATCAAAGACCAAAGTGGGCGCCGACCCGCGATCGGCCAGCGCGACTTTCAACGCCAGCAGGAAGCGCGAAAGCTCGCCGCCGGAAGCGACCTTCATCATTGGGCCGGGCCTGGTGCCGGGATTGGTGCGTACCCAGAACTCGACCTGGTCGATGCCTTCTTCCATGCGGCTCTCGGCATCGCTTGCGATCTCGACGATGAACTCGGCCCGTTCGAGCTTCAGCGCCGGCAGTTCGGCCATTACCGCCTTGGTCAGCCCGACGGCCGCCGCATGGCGAAGCGACGACAGCTGGGCCGCCGTAATGTCGTAGGCCTGGCGCGCCGCCGCAGCCTGTTTCTCCAGCGCATGCAGGCGCTCCTCGCCGGCGTCGAGATCGGCAAGGTCGGCAGCCATGGTGTCACGCAATTGCGCCAGGTCATCCACGGCGACGCTGTGCTTGCGCGAGGCGGCACGCAGCGAAAACAGCCGCTCCTCAGCCTTCTCCAGCCGCTGCGGATCATATTCGGTCGCGCGAAGTGCTGCTTCGACGCCCGACTGCGCCGCGTCGAGCGACAGCATCGCTTCGTCGAGCGATTTGACGACGTCCTCGAGCAGCCCCGGCGCTTCGGTCGCCTTTCGCTGCAGCCGCCTGAGCAGGCTGGCCAGTTGCGGCAAGGGCGAGGACGGGCCCGAGAGCACATCCTGCGCATCGTGGATTTCCGAGGCGATCTTTTCGGCACGCATCATCGAGGCGCGCAGTTCGGCCAGTTCGGTCTCTTCGCCCGGTTGCGGATCGAGCCTGGTCAATTCGGCGACCGCAGCACGCAGATAATCGGCCTCACGGGCAGCTGCCTCGACTTTGGCCCGGTGCCGTGAAAATTCCTGCTCGCAGGTACGCCAATGCCGCCACGCCTGGCCGGTTGCCCGAGCAGCGCCGAGATGGCCGCCGAAACTGTCGAGCAACTCGCGATGGGCGCCGGGATCGACCAAAGCGCGCTCGTCATGCTGGCCGTGGATCTCGACCAGCGCACGGCCGATGTCGCGCATCAGCGTCACGCTGGACGGCTGATCGTTGACGAACACGCGCGTGCGGCCGTCAGCCGTCTGGACGCGGCGCAGGATGATGTCGCCGTCGTCCTCGATGGCATTCTCGGCAAGCAGCATGCGAGCCGCGTGGTTGCGCGGCACGTCGAACACGGCGATGATCTGGCCTTGCGCCGCGCCATGCCGCACCAGCGAAGCGTCGCCGCGGGCGCCAAGCGCCAGCGACAACGCGTCGAGCAGGATAGATTTTCCGGCGCCGGTTTCGCCGGTAAGGACCGAAAGGCCGGACGAGAAGTCGATGTCCAGCTTCTCGATCAGAACGATATCGCGGATCGACAGTCTGGAGAGCATGGTGACGCGCCGCTCAGGCGCCGGTGATCAGCTTCCCGGCCTTGGAGATCCACGATCCGGCATTCTCGCGCGGCTCGAGCCCACCACTCTGCAGGAGCTTGTAGGAGTCCTTGTACCACTGGCTGTCGGGGTAGTTGGTGCCGAGCACGGCCGCAGCGGTCTGTGCTTCCGACGTCAGCCCCATCGCATAGTAGCTCTCGGTAAGACGCGCCAGCGCTTCCTCGACATGGCGTGTGTTGGAATAGTTCTCCACGACGTTGCGGAACCGTTTGACGGCCGCGATGTATTCGCGGCGCTCAAGATAGTAGCGGCCGATCTGCATCTCCTTGCCGGCGAGCTGATCGTTGGCGAAACGGATCTTCTCCTTAGCATCGTCGACATATTCGGAAGTCGGCCAGCGCGTCACCAGGTCCTGCATCGTCTGCGCGGTAAGACGCGCTTCCTTCTGGTCCTGGGTGACGTCCTTGATCTGGCGGTAGTAGCTCAGCCCGATAATATATTGGGCATAGGCTGCATCGTCGGTCGACGGGTAGAGGGTCAGGTAGCGCTTGGCCGAACCGATCGCCTCATCGTAATTGCCCTGACGGTAGTCGGCAAAGGCACCCATCACCATCGATTTGCGGGCGAATTCGGAATATGGATGCTGGCGGTCGACGGCATCGAACTTGCGGCTTGCCTCCTGCAGTCGCCCGGCATTCAGATTGGCGAGACCCTGATTGTAGAGCACGTCGGCCGGCTCGGTCTGATCGACATAGGTCGACAGGTCGACGTCCTTCTCGGACGACATGCAGGCCGACAGAAACAGCGATGGAACGACCACCGAAAGCGCCAGGAAAACAGCCCGCCGCAGCACCTTCGATTGACCAACTCGCTTGAAAAACATGTTTGGATTCCGCCCTTTCGGCGTCATTTCAGTCGACGGCAGCAGCCATAAACCATAATTGCCTTGCCCGGCAACGCTATCCCCGGCCAATCGCACATTTTTGTGGCGGTTTGGCGCCACCTGGAAAGCTGTGTAATTTGGCCGGCCAGTGATGCATCCATGCAACACAGCCTGACCGCAACGTGGGCCGTAAGACCTTAAGAATCAGATCATCCAGGGCGCATAGAGGGGTGCGTTGACGGCGCTCATCTCCGCGGTACGCCCGCGCTCGCGGCGCGTCGTCTCGACGATCTCGAAAGCCGAACGGTCCGACAAGAGACGGCGCAGCGCAGCGGCGTTCAGCCTGTGGCCACCACGATAGGAGCGGAAGCAGCCGATGAACCGGGCGCCGGCGAGCGCCAGATCGCCCATCGCATCCATCGTCTTGTGGCGCGCGAACTCGTTGGGATAGCGCAGGCCTCCCATGTTGATCACGCGGTTGTCGTCGCCGATCACCAGGGAGTTTTCCAACGAGGAGCCGAGCGCATAGCCGGCCGCCCACAGCCGCTCGACGTCCTTCATGAAACCGAAAGTGCGGGCCCGCGCGACGTCACGCCGGAAAATGTCGGCGTTCATGTCGGATGCAAAAAGCTGGCGCCCGATCGCCGGGCTTTCGAAATCGATCTCGATCTCGAAGCGCGTGCCGTCATAGGGCCGGAACTCCGCCCAGCAGGCGCCGTTCTCGATACGAACCGGCTTGACCACCCTGATGTAGCGACGCTTGACCGGCAGCGTTTCGATGCCTGCCTGGTCAATGGCCTCGACGAACATCACTGCGCTGCCGTCGAGGATAGGCACCTCATGGCCATCGATTTCGATGACGAGATTGTCGATCCCAAGGCCGAAAAGCGTCGCCATCAGATGCTCGACCGTGGCGATGTGCTCGCCTTGCGGATCGCCGAGCATGGTGCAGAGGTCGGTGGCACCGACCTCGGAAACGAGCGCGCGAAATTCATGGCTTCCGCTTGCATTCGAAAGCTGGAAGACGACACCCGTATCGGCGTCTGCCGGCAGGAAATGGACGGTGACCGGATTGCCACTGTGAACGCCGATGCCGGTCAGCGTCACACGCGATTTAAGTGTCGTCTGATAGTCGTGCAAAACAATCCCCATAGCCCGTACTGCCTAGGTCCGCTTCATCTGCCCTGAGGGCGCGGCTCTTGATTGATCGGCAGGCAGGGGCCACTTCCCCGAGACTCCCAGCAAACCGACTTTGGTCGGTGGCGAAGATAATGGTCCCGCAGGGAGACTCCAAATCACGGTTTCTTACTCGTTGTAACCGCGGCCCAGCGCGGGATTGTCCCGTAAGCCCCTGTTTTAAAAGTGCTTTTAATATTAACAGGCGAACAGTTTCCTGCTCGCCTGTTAACAACTATTACAAACCGTTAACAGATCAATTGGCCTGTCGGCGCAGGAAGGCGGGAATCTCCAACTGATCGTCTTCCTGGACAGCCCGGCTCTGCGGCGTCAGGCGGCCCTGCTCATCCAGCTGGCCGCGACGCGGTGCGTAAAGCTGCGGATCCTGGCTGGCTAGGCGGCGCACTTCCGCCGGCGCCTGGCGCAGTTTCGGTTCGCGAGGCTGCGCCGGCTGCAGTCTTGCAGGTTCCTCTTCGCGGCGGGTCAAGCCGTTGGTCAGGCGCTTGAGCAAGCCCATCGGGCCGCTGTTCTCGTGGTCGGCCGGGCGGGCCTTGGCTTCCACTTCGGCCTTCACCTGCGGCGGGAAATCCTCGACCCGCGGCATGCGCTGGGGTGCCGCGGCAACCGGCTGCGGCATTTCACGATGCGGAGCTGGTTGCATCGCTTGCTGAACCGCCGGCTGCATCATTGGCTGCGGCTGAGCGGGAGGCGCCTGGAAGATCTTGCTCTGCGGACGGAAGTCTTCCGCATGGGCGACCGGTGCCGGGCGGGCCTGCGCCATCGCTGCCGCATTCGCCTCGGCGAGCTGAATGGCCTCGGCGACCGGATCGGCAGCACGTGGTTCATAGATCGGTTGCTGGACAGGCGCCGGGCGCATTTCCGTGACCTGGGCCGCCGGCCGGCTGACCGGCTTCGGCGGAGCCGCGCGGATGGCGATCGGCGCGGCAGCGATTTCGGCCGCCGATTTGTCGATGCCGGTGGCGACCACCGACACGCGAATAACGCCTTCGAGTTCCTCGTCGAAGGTGGCGCCCAGAATGATGTTGGCGTCCTGGTCGACCTCTTCGCGAATGCGAGTTGCGGCCTCATCGACTTCGAACAGGGTCAGGTCGCGGCCGCCGGTGATCGAGATCAGCAGGCCCTTGGCGCCCTTCATCGAGGTCTCGTCGAGCAGCGGGTTGGCGATGGCGGCTTCAGCCGCGGCCATTGCGCGGCCCTCGCCCGAAGCCTCGCCGGTTCCCATCATCGCCTTGCCCATTTCGCGCATGACCGAGCGGACGTCGGCGAAGTCGAGATTGATCAGGCCTTCCTTGACCATCAGGTCGGTAATGCATGCAACGCCCGAATAGAGCACCTGGTCGGCCATGGCGAAGGCATCGGCGAAGGTGGTCTTATCGTTGGCCAGCCGGAACAGGTTCTGGTTGGGAATGACGATCAGGGTATCGACGCATTTCTGTAGTTCCTCGATACCCATGTCGGCCGTCTTCATGCGGCGCTGGCCTTCGAAGTGGAACGGCTTGGTGACGACGCCGACGGTAAGGATACCCTTTTCGCGGGCAGCGCGGGCAACGACGGGAGCCGCCCCGGTGCCGGTGCCGCCGCCCATGCCGGCAGTGACGAAGCACATATGCGTGTTGGAGAGATGATCGATGATCTCGTCGATGCACTCTTCCGCCGCCGCGCGCCCGACTTCAGGCTGCGATCCGGCGCCGAGACCCTCGGTGACATGCGCGCCGAGCTGGATCAGCCGCTCGGCCTTCGACATCGTCAGTGCCTGTGCGTCGGTGTTGGCCACCACGAACTCGACGCCGCGCAAGCCGGCGGTGATCATGTTGTTGACGGCATTGCCGCCGCCGCCGCCGACACCGAACACGGTGATGCGCGGCTTGAGCTCGGTGATGTCCGGCTTCTGCAGATTGATGGTCATTGTCTTCGTCCTTTGCCTTTCCCGCCGCTTCGCCGCCGCGGCCGCCTATGGGGCTGTCCCCGTCAAATTAAAAACTGTCTCTCAACCACTGACTCATTCGATGCAGTTTTCCGCCTGTTCCGGTCATCCGAAGACCGGAAATTCCCTTCGCCGGGCGGCTCTCGAAGCTCGCCATCTGCGGATAGATCAGAAGCCCGACGGGCGTCGAAAAAGCCGGCCCCTTGGCCGCCTCGGGCAGGCCTGCCACGCCAAGCGGGCGGCCAATGCGCACATTGCGGCCGAGAATGCGGCGTGCTGCTTCGGGCAGGCCGGCAAGCTGGCTGGCGCCGCCGGTCAGCACCACACGCTTGCCGACGGCATTGCCGTAGCCGGACTTGTTCAGGCGGTCGCGCAGCAATTCCAGCGTCTCGTCGATGCGGGCGCGGATGATGCGCGTCATCACCGAGCGCGGGATCTGCAACGGCACCTCGCCGTCCTCGCCGATCGGATGGATGGAAACCAGGTCGCGATCGTCGGCACTGCCAGGCAGCGCCGAGCCATGCATCACTTTCAGCCTTTCGGCGGCATCGAGCGAGGTCGATAGGCCCTTGGCCATATCCAGCGTGACGTGGTTGCCGCCGATCGCGATGGCGTCGCCGTGGACGAACTTGCCTTCCGAAAATACCGAGATCGTCGTCGTGCCGCCGCCCATGTCGATGCAGGCCGCGCCCATTTCGAGCTCGTCGTCGACCAGCGCGGCAAGCCCGCTGGCATAAGGCGTAGCCACCATGCGCTCGACCGACAGATGCGAGCGGTTGATGCAGAGCTCAAGATTGCGCAAAGGCGCCGCGTCGCCCGTCAGCACGTGCATGTCGACGCCAAGCTGGTCGCCAACCATGCCGCGCGGATCGCGCACACCGCGCTCGGCATCCAGAGAAAAGGCTACGGGAAGCGAATGGATCACCTCGCGCTCGGCCCGCAGCGCCTGCTTGGCGCCGGCGGCAAGCACGCGCTTGATGTCGGCCTCGTCGGCCTCATGGCCGCCGAGATTGATGGTGGCCGAAAAAGCCTCGCTCTTCAACCGGCCGGCAGTCATGTTGACGATCAGCGAATCGACCGTCAGTCCCGCCATGCGTTCCGCGGCGTCGACGGCAAGACGGATGGCGTGCTCGGCGCGGTCGAGATCGATGACGACGCCCGATTTCACGCCTTGCGATTTCTGGTGGCCGATGCCGATGACCTGGACGCGATGCGAGCGTCCGCGCAGCAGCTTGCCATCCTCGCGCGGCTTGAGCTTGGCCACCACGCAGCAGACCTTGCTGGAGCCGACATCCAGCACCGTCAAGATGCCGGACCGGCGCGCCGAAGCATCGCTATTGCCGCCAAGCCAGCTCATATTTTCGTCTCCGGCTTGCGCTTCAGCATCTTGGGCTTTTCGTTGAGCGCGGCCTGGCGCTGTGTCGCCGCCTCCGGCGTCAGCTGGACGACCAGACGATCGGAAAGGCGCATGTCGACGGCAGCGATGTCGCGCGTCAAAAGCCCGTTCTCGTGGTCCATCCTGACCAGGTCGGCAATCGCCTGATCCTCGCCGTCTTCGGGAAGTTTGATCGTGATGCCGTTTTCAAGCTTGAGATCCCAGCGCCGTTCGCCGATGCGGATATAGCCCTTGATCCGCGCGGCGAGCTCCGGATAATTCTTGATCTTCGCTAGGAAATCCGGCGCTTTGGCCGGTGCGCCGGTGCCGATGATCAGCGGCAGCAATATCTGCTTGCCGCCGGAGAACGGCGCAATGACGGCGCCGGATTTCTCGATGACCGAAAGCGCGCTGCCTTGCTGCCACAGCGCGAACGGCTCGCGCTCCTCGACGCGCACTTCCAGCGTATGCGGGTAGACCTTGCGCACTGCCGCGGCTTCGACCCAGGGTAGCGTGGTGATGCGTTCGCGCGCGGTTTCGGCGTCGAAGCCGATCAGCGAGGTCCAGCCGTCGAGTTCCAGCCTGTCGAGAATATCGATCTCGGATGTTTCGCGGTTGCCGACGACCTTGACCTGATCGACGGCAAAGCCGGTTCGGGCGGTGACACTCTGGACGATGGCGTCGGCATGTCCGCCGAGATAGGCGCCATAGGCACTACTCGAAACAAGCAGTGCCGCCGACAGCATGGCAGCGCAATAGGGCGGCGCCTCGAAGTCGCCTTCGCCGAGGCGCGCCAGCACGCGCACCGGCCGGCGGAGCAGGCGCGGCAGCACGAAATGGTCGAACGACAACGGCATGCCGAACAGCGCCGGCCCGGCCGCGCCCTTCCCCCTGCCCTGTCCCCACTTCAACGCAGACACGAAGCGTCCTCCACCATCCAACTCAACAAATCGCCGAACGAGTGTCCCGCTTGCGCGGCGATTTCCGGCACCAAAGACGTCGGCGTCATGCCCGGCTGGGTGTTGACCTCGAGCCAGACAATTTCGCCGTTTTCGGAGTGACGATCGTCATAACGGAAGTCCGATCGGGAAACGCCCCGACAGCCGATAGCTTGATGAGCCTTGAGTGCCAGTGTCTGTATTTTTTGGTAAATATTCGGTGAAAGTTTTGCCGGGCATTCGTGTTTTGATCCTCCCGCGACGTATTTTGAATCATAGTCGTAGAAGGAATGCCCGGTCGGGATGATCTCGCAGACACCGAGCGCCACATCGCCCATCACTGCGCAGGTCAATTCCCGCCCGTGCACATAACGCTCGACCATGACCGTATCGCCGTATCTCCACTCGGACGAGCCGATGATCTGGGGCGGATGCGACTGGCCTTCATGCACGATGACGACACCGAAGCTCGACCCTTCGTTGACCGGCTTGACCACATAGGGCGGCTTCATCGGGTGCTTGTTCTGGATGGCGAAGCGATTGGCCACCTTCGATTCCGCCACCGGAATGCCGGCCGCCTTGGCGACCTTCTTGGCCTGCTCCTTGTTCATCGCGAGCGCCGAGGCAAGCACGCCCGAATGGGTGTACGGAATGGCGAGGTACTCGAGGATGCCCTGGATGGTGCCGTCCTCGCCGAAAGGGCCGTGCAGTGCGTTGAAGACGACGTCAGGCTTGAGCGCGCCGAGCACCGAGCCGATGTCGCGCGAGACGTCGACGCGGGTGACCTGGTAGCCCTCTCCCTCGAGCGCGTCGGCGCAGGCTTTGCCCGACGACAGGGACACGGGCCGCTCGGACGAGAATCCTCCCAGAAGGACGGCCACGTGCTTGCTTGTCATTCCCCGTCATTTCCTCTCACAGCAGGCCCGCACTATCGTGCATGACCGAAAAGCATCGCGCACACTCACACGCGCCGAGCAACTTCGCTCCGTGTTTTCCGCAACATTGAGTCCGAGTCTCCCGGCAGGTTGCCCCCCAGACGGAAACGCGAGCAACGCGTCGAAACGACTCAAATCAGGAAACGCTTCAGGGCAGAGAATCAGAGAGTTGATTCGCTGGCAAGTGCTTACGATTCCGATGGATTCACTTTCCGCAAAAACGGCAGCAAAATGTGAATTCATGAGTCCGAAAAGCAACGGCGGTCGACTTGCCTAAAGCAACTGCCCGAGAAATTCCTGGACCGCATGGCCCGGCCGAAAATTACCAATGCGCTTGATCTCCCACTGCAGCCGGATGCCCGATTTTTCGAGCACGCGCGCACGCACCGTCTCACCGAGATATTCAAGCTCGTAGCCGGTGGCGGTTCCGGTGTTGATCATGAAGTTGCAATGCATCGGCGACATCTGCGCCCCGCCGACCATCAGGCCGCGGCAGCCGGCCTTGTCGATTTCCTTCCAGGCCGAGGTGCCCTCGGGGTTCTTGAAGGTCGAGCCCCCGGTTTTTTCGCGGATCGGCTGCACGGTCTCGCGATGGTTCTGGACAGCATCCATCGCGGCCTTGATCGCCGCCCTGTCCTCGGGAACGCCTTCGAGCAGCGCCGATGTGAAGATCAGCCCCGACGGCGCCGCTGAATGGCGATAGGCATAGCCCATGTCGGCATTGCTCAGCGTATGAACATTGCCCTTGCGGTCGAGTGCCCGCACCTCGACCACACGCTCGCGTGTCTCGACGCCATTGGCGCCGGCGTTCATCCTCAGCGCTCCGCCAATGGCGCCGGGAATGCCGTGGTAGAAATGAAAGCCACCGATGCCGGCCTCGTAGGCAACGGCCGCAAGACGCTTGTCGGGCGTTGCGGCGCCCGCCTTGATCATGGTCGGCGCAATCACTTCGGTCTCGCCAAAGCCTTTGGCCGAAAGCCGGATGACGAAGCCCGCAATGCCGCCGTCACGGACAAGCAGGTTCGAGCCGACGCCGACGGTGGTCAGTGGTATTTCCTCGGGCACCGCCTTCAGGAACGCGGCAAGATCGTCCTCGTCGGCCGGCTGAAACAATGCGTCCGCGAGCCCGCCGGCTCGAAACCAGGTGATCTTGTCCATCTCGGCATTGGGCGTGATGCGGCCGCGCAGTCCGGCAAGCCGGTCGCCAAGCTTCTCGATCAACGCCAGGCCGCGCATCATGAGATGGTCCCGCCGAGTTCCCTGGGCAGCGCATAGGCCCATTGGGTGATGTTGCCGGCGCCGAGGAAAACCACGAAATCGCCCGGCTTCGCCACCTCGCGAACGATCGGCCCGATCGCCGCCGGACCTTCGATGTAGCGTGCGTCGCGATGGCCGCCGGAGCGGATGCGCGACACCAGTGCGTCGGACGTAACGCCATCGATCGGCTCCTCGCCGGCCGCATAGACGGGCGCCACCATCACCGTATCGGCATCGTTGAAGCAGACGGAAAACTCGTCGAACAGATCGCGCAGCCGGGTGAAGCGGTGCGGTTGGGTAACGGCGATGATGCGGCCCTTGGTGGCGCTGCGCGCGGCCTTCAGTACCGCCGTGATCTCGACTGGATGATGACCGTAATCGTCGAACACATCGACACCGTTCCACGAACCGGTATGGGTGAAACGCCGCTTGACGCCGGCGAAGGACGACAGACCCTTCTTGATTGCCTCAGCCGAAAGGCCGAGCTCATGCGCGACGGCAATCGCCGCCGTCGCATTGGAGACATTGTGACGTCCGGGCATGGGTAGCCGCAGACCTGATATCGTTATCTGGCCGTGCGTCTTGCGATCGCGGATCACCACGTCGAATTCCGAGGTCGGGCCGTCCATGCGGTGATTGGTGAAGCGCACGTCGGCCTGCGCATTTTCGCCATAGGTGATGACGCGCCGGTCCTCGATGCGGGCGACCAGCGCCTGCACCTCGGGATGGTCGGTGCACATCACGCCGAAGCCGTAGAACGGCACATTCTCGACGAACTGACGAAACGCCTCGCGCACTTTGTCGAAGGAGCCGTAATGATCGAGATGCTCGGGGTCGATATTGGTGACGACGGCAATCTCGGCCGGCAGCCTGAGGAACGTGCCGTCGCTCTCGTCGGCCTCGACCACCATCCATTCGCCGTCGCCCATGCGGGCATTGGTGCCATAGGCATTGATGATGCCGCCATTGATCACCGTCGGGTCGAGCCCGCCGGCTTCGAGTAGCGTCGCCACCATCGAAGTCGTCGTCGTCTTGCCATGCGTGCCGCCGATCGCGACCGCTTGGCGGAACCGCATCAACTCGGCTAGCATTTCGGCGCGCCGCACGATCGGCAGCAACTTCTCTCTCGCCGCCTTCAGTTCCGGATTGGATTTCTTGATTGCGGTGGAGACGACGACCACCTCGGCCTCGCCGAGGTTTTCGGCCTGGTGGCCGACGAAGCATTCGATGCCCTTGTCGCGCAGCCGCTGCACATTGGCGCTGTCGGCCTGGTCGGACCCTTGCACCTTGTAGCCGAGATTGTGCAGCACCTCGGCGATGCCGCTCATGCCGATGCCGCCAATGCCGATGAAATGCACGAGGCCGATCGTCTGTGGCATCTTCATTCGTGCGTCTCCTTCCTGAATTCCGAAACGGATTTCCTGGACGCAATAGCCTCTGTCAGATCGGCGAGCAACCGCGCGGCATCCGGTTTTCCGGATGATTTCGCCGCCGCGGCCATTGTCGCCGCCCTGCCCGGATCATCCATCAGGGCCCCGATCAACGCAGCAATGTGCTCGGGCGAAAGCGTGGATTGCGGATGCACCTCGGCGCCGCCCGCTGCCGCAAGGGCCGCCGCATTCGCCGCCTGGTCGTGGTCGAGCGCGTGCGGATAGGGCACCAGCAGCGCCGGCCGGCCGATCACCGCGATTTCCGATACGGTCGATGCGCCGGAGCGCGACATCACCAGATGCGCCGCCGCCAGCCGCTTTGCCATGTCGGTGAAGAACGGCGACACCTCGGCCCCAATGCCAAGTGCGGCATAGGCGGCTTTCACCTGCGTCACATCGTCGGCGCGCGCCTGCTGTGTGATCGCCAGCCGCCTGCGCTGTGCGTCGGAAAGCCGGGCGATTGCCGCCGGCACCGCGTCGGAAAAGAACTGCGCGCCTTGGCTGCCGCCAAACACCAGCAATCGGAACGGCTCTCCGCCGGCCGATGCGGCATAAGGTGTCTTCGCCGCCTCCAGCACTTGCGGTCTGACCGGATTGCCGGTGGTCACCGTCTTGGCGCCGGCGGCACTGCTGTCTTCCGGCAGGAACCCACCGGCAATGGCGTCGACGCGGCCGGCAAGCGCCCGGTTGGCGCGGCCCATCACCGCATTCTGCTCGTGGATGAGCGTCGGCACCTTGCGCCTGGTCGCCGCGTAAAGCGGCGGCAGTGTCGGATAACCGCCGAAGCCGACCACGATGGCAGGCTTGATGCTGGCGATGACGGCCGATGCCTGCCGCACCCCGCGCCAGATTTTCCAAAACGCGGCGAGCACGGCAAAAGGATTTTTCGATCCCATCGTCGCCGACTGGATCGGATGGATAGCGGCTGCTGGGAACTGCCCGGTAAAGCGCTCGGCGCGCTCGTCCGTCGCCAGATGCACCGTCCAGCCGCGCCTGGTCAGTTCGTGCGCCAACGCCTCGGCCGGGAACAGGTGTCCGCCCGTGCCGCCTGCCGCCAGCAGGATGACCCCCTTCGCCATCTCACTCCGCCGGCATCGCACGCGGCGACGGCATGAAGCCCAGCTGCTTGCGCTTTTCCGGGCGCTTGCGCGTCAGCGCCAGCACCATGCCCATCGAGATGGCGATCGCGACCTGCGAAGAGCCGCCGTAGGAGATGAACGGCAGCGTCATGCCCTTGGCCGGCATCAGCTGCAGATTGACGGCCATGTTGATGACCGACTGCAGGCCGAAGACCGTGACCAGGCCGCCAACCGCATAGCGGGTGAAATCGTCCTGCTCCTTGAGCGCCGTGTTGAGACCGCGCAGCACGATGAAGCCGAAGATGGACATGATGAAGAAACACATGATCAGCCCGAATTCCTCGCCGGCGACGGAGAAGACGAAGTCGGCGTGGCTGTCGGGGATGACTCGCTTGACGGTACCCTCGCCCGGCCCGACGCCGAACCAGCCGCCATTGATCAGCGCCTCGCGGCCCATGTCGACCTGGAACGTGTCGCCCTCGCCGGTCATGAAGCGGTCAATGCGGCCGGCAACGTGCGGGAAAACCGCATAGGCGGCGAACACGCCGCCGACGCCGGCAGCACCCAGCGCGACGATCCACAGCCACGGCAACCCGGCCATGAAGAACATCACTCCCCAGGTGCCGAGCACCAGCATGGTCTGCCCAAGGTCAGGCTGCGCCACCAGCAGCGAGATAACCAGTGCAAGCAGCAACATGGCGAACAGATTGCCGGGAATGTCGGGCTGCCGCTTGTGCTCGGCGAACAGCCAGGCGCAGATGATGACGAAGGCCGGTTTCAGGAACTCGGACGGCTGGATCGACAGGCCGGCAAGCGACACCCAGCGCCGCGCGCCCTTCACCTCCACGCCGATATAGAGCACTGCCACCATCAGAAACAGCATGATGCACAGCATGACGAGCGCCATGCGCCGGATCTGCCTGGATTCAAGGAAGGAGACAGCCAGCATCACCCCAAGTGCCGGAATGGTGAAGATAATCTGGCGCGTCGCGAAGTGGAAACTGTCTAGCCCGATGCGCTCGGCCACCGCCGGGCTTGCGGCGAAGGACAAAACGATGCCGAGCCCCATCAGCGACAGGAACGCCGCCAGGAACCAGCGATCGATCGTCCACCACCAGGTCGCAACCGGGCTTTTGTCGAGACGGCTTTGCATTATCGTGTCCCTCCGATGGGCATCACGCCATCAATGGCGGTTACGGCTTGCCTGAACGCCTCGCCGCGCACTTCGAAATTCTTGAACTGGTCGAAACTGGCGCAGGCCGGCGACAGCAGCACCACCGCTTCGCCGCTACTATCCCTGGCTGCATCACGGGCGGCGTGTTCGACTGCCGCGGCCAACGTGCCTGAGATCTCGTAAGGCACCGCCTCGCCCAGCGTCGCCGAAAAGGCCGGTGCAGCTTCGCCGATCAGATAGGCCTTGGCGATGCGCGGGAAGAAGCCGCGCAACGGCTCGATGCCACCCTCCTTCGGCAGGCCGCCGGCAATCCAATGGATACGCGCAAAGCTCGACAGCGCCGGTGCAGCGGCATCGGCATTGGTCGCCTTGGAATCGTTGACGAACAGCACATGCCCTTTGCGGCCGACCTGCTCCATGCGGTGCGCCAGCCCCGGGAAACTCTCCAGTCCGGATTGGATTTCGCCGAGCTCGAGCCCGACCTTTAGGCAGGCGGCGGCGGCGGCCAGCGCATTCTGCGCATTGTGCTGGCCGCGCAAGGAGCCGATTCCTTCGAGGAAGGCGACCCGGCTGTAGCGGCCGTGCACGGCTTCCATTAAATTCGTGCCATCGGCGAAATAACCGTCGGTCAGGGGCAGGCGCTTGGAAATCCGAATGACCTGCCGGCCTGCCCGCTCCAGCCGATCGGCGATCTGGGCGCACCAGGAATCGTCGACGCCGATGATTGCGGTCTCACTGCCGGCCACCAGCCGCTCCTTAATCGAGGCGTAGTGTTGCATCGTGCCATGGCGGTCGAGATGGTCCGGCGTCAGATTGAGCAGGACGCCGGCCGTCGGATTGATCGAGGGGGCAAGGTCGATCTGGTAGGAAGAGCACTCAACCACATAGTGCCGCTCGGGCTGCGGCGGATCGAGCGTCATCACCGCACGGCCGATATTGCCGCCCATCTGCGTGTCGCGCCCGGCCGACTTGAGTATGTGCGCCGTCAATGCCGTGGTCGTCGACTTGCCGTTGGTGCCGGTGATCGCAATGAAAGGTGCTTCCGGCGCCCGCGCCGTCCGCTCGCGGCAGAAAAGCTCGATATCGCCTATGATCTCGACGCCGGAGCCCCGCGCGAGCTCGACAGTCCAGTGCGGCTTCGGGTGCGTCAGCGGCACGCCGGGCGACAGCACGAAGGCGGAAAACCTCGCCCAGTCCGCGCCGCGCAGGTCCGCGGTTGCAATACCGACCGCGCCAGCCTTGGCGACGCTGTCGGGATTGTCGTCCCAGGCCAGCACATCTGCGCCGCCTTCGATCAGCGCGCGCGCCGTGGCGATCCCCGAGCCGCCGAGCCCGAAGAGCGAAACGCGCTTGCCTGAAAAGGATGCGGCGGGGATCAAGCGGCCTCCTATCTGAGCTTCAGGGTCGACAGGCCGACCAGCGCCAGGATGACAGCGATGATCCAGAAGCGGATCACCACCTGGCTTTCGGTCCAGCCGAGCTTTTCGAAATGATGGTGGATCGGCGCCATCAGGAAGACGCGCTTGCCGGTCATCTTGAAGTAGCCGACCTGGATGATGACCGAGAATATCTCGACAACGAACAGGCCTCCGACAATGACCAGCACGATCTCGTGCTTGGTCGCCACCGCGACCGTGCCGATCAGCCCGCCCAGCGCCAGCGAGCCGGTATCGCCCATGAAGATGGCCGCCGGCGGCGCATTGAACCACAGGAAGCCGAGCCCGGCGCCGATCACCGCTCCAAGGACCACCGCCAGTTCGCCGGTACCGGGCACGAAATGGATCTGAAGATATTCGGCGAATACCGCGTTGCCGGAGAGATAGGCGATGACGCCGAAGGACGCCGCCGCGATCATGATCGGCACAATCGCCAGTCCGTCGAGGCCGTCGGTCAGGTTCACCGCATTGCCGGCGCCGACGATGACGAAGCACGAGAACGGGATGAAGAACCAGCCGAGATTGACGAGAAACTCCTTGGCGAAAGGGAATGTCAACGACGACGAGAACGGCGCCTGGCCGTTATGCATGATCACCCAAGCGGCGATGCCTGCGATGGCAAATTCGAGCCCCAGCCGAGCTTTGCCGGAGAAGCCGAGATGCGATTGCTTCGTCACCTTGAGGTAGTCGTCGTAAAAGCCGATCGAGCCGAACCCCAGCGTCACCAGCATCACCACCCAGACGTAGATGCTCGACAGGTTCGCCCACAGCAGTGACGAACCGATGATGCCGGACAGGATCATCAGCCCGCCCATGGTCGGCGTTCCCGCCTTTTTGAAATGCGTCTGTGGCCCATCGGCGCGGATCGGCTGTCCCTTGCCTTGCCGCAGCCTCAGCGAATTGATGATGGTCGGTCCGAAGATGAACACGATCAGCGCCGCTGTGATCAGCGCCCCGCCAGTGCGGAAAGTTATGTAGCGGAAGACGTTGAAGACCGAGATCTTGTCCGCAAATTCGACGAGCAGTGTTAACATGCGCTTGCGTCCCCCGGACCGATCCTAGGTCTGTCTGCTGGTTGTGGCTTCCGCCGGAAACTTGCCGAGCAATGCCTCGACCAGCTTTGAAAAGCCTATGCCTTTCGACGATTTGATCATAACCACGTCACCCGGCCTCAACTCCGACAGAAGCACCGGTTTCAGATCTTCCGCGCCGGCGCGGTACTCCGTCCTGATCTCGCCGGGCAAAACGTCGGCCAGCGCCCGCATTTCCGGGCCGCCGAGAAAAACCGTGCGCGTGTCGGTGCCGACGATCAGGTCGGCAAGGGCGGCATGCAATTTCGCCGAGTGGCCGCCGAGCTCGAGCATATCGCCGAGCACGGCAATGCGCCTGCCCTCACCCGACACCGGCGTCGTGTTGAGCAGCGCCATTGCAGCGCTCATCGACGCCGGATTGGCGTTGTAGCTCTCGTCGATCAGCGTGATCGGCCCTTTGGGGTGGCGCAACATATAGCGTTTGCCGCGTCCGCGTTCGGGCGAAAGATCGGCCAGCGCCTGCGCAACCCTGGTGACGTCGGCTCCGACCAGATGCGCTGCACCCAGCACCGCCAGCACATTCTGCACCATATGGCGGCCCGGCGCGCCGATCCTGGCGACGATCTCATGCCCGCCAATCTTGGCGGTTATCACGGAATGATCGGCATCGAGTTCGCATTTGATCAGTTTGAAGGTCGCCCGGGCATTCTCGCCGAATCCGTAAACATGCTCGACGCCGGCCTCTTTCGCCATCTTCTCCAGCAGCTTCCAGCGCGCATCGTCGCGGTTGAGAAGGGCGGCACCGCCGGGTTCCAGTCCCTCGAAAACCTCTGCCTTGGCCTTGGCGATCTCATCCAGGTTGCGGAAGAAGCCGAGGTGAGCGGCCGCGATCAGCGTGATGATGGCGACATGCGGCCGGACCATCTTGACCAGAGGCCGGATCTCGTCCGGATGGTTCATGCCGATCTCGAAGACGGCAAAATCGCAATCCTGCGGCATGCGCGCCAGCGTCAGCGGCACACCCCAGTGATTGTTAAACGACTGGGCCGATGCATGCACGGTACCGACCGCGGAGAGAGCGTGGCGCAGGGCTTCCTTGGTGGTGGTTTTGCCCGCCGATCCGGTCACGGCAATCACCCTCGCCTTTGAGCGTGCGCGCGCCGCAACGCCGAGCTTTTCCAGCGCGACGAGTACATCCTCCACGACGATCATCGGTGCCGTCAGCCGCCCCAGCGACGGCAGCTTGCCCTCGGCGACGACCAGCACGCCGGCGCCCGCCTTGATGGCGGCGGTGACGAAATCATGGCCGTCCATGGCCTCGCCCTTGATGGCGAAGAAAGCATCTCCCGGCTGCAGGCTGCGGCTGTCGATGGAAATGCCGGCAATGCCTTCAGGCATCGAGCCGAGCGGCCGGCCATCCATGGCGGCAACCAGCGCCTCGGAGGTCCACAGATGGTTCACGCCGCATGCTCCCTGAGCGCCGAGCGAACTTCCTCATGATCGGAAAAATGCAGCGTCTCGGCACCGATGGTCTGGCCTTCCTCATGGCCCTTGCCGGCCACGATCAGCGTATCGCCGGCGTGAAGCATCCCGACTGCCTGGTGGATGGCCTTGCGCCGGTCGCCGATCTCGATCGCCCCCGGTGCAGCCGCCAGGATGGCGGCGCGGATCGTCTCGGGGACTTCCGAGCGGGGATTGTCGTCGGTGACGATGACGACATCGGCCAGCCTTGTGGCGATCTCGCCCATGATCGGCCGCTTGCCCCGGTCGCGGTCGCCACCGCAACCGAATACGACGATGACGCGGCCGGTGGTAAAGGGGCGCACCGAAGCCAGCACGTTTTCCAGCGCATCCGGCTTATGAGCATAGTCGACATAGACGGGCGCGCCGTTGGCGGCCGTCCCGACAAGGTCGAGCCGTCCCGGCGCGCCCTTCAATTTCTCCAGCGCCATCAACGCTTTGGCAACAGATGTTCCAGTCGAAATGGCGAGGCCGGCCGACACCAGCGCATTTGCTATCTGGAAGTCGCCAGCCAGCGGCAAGTCGACTTCATGGAGAACGCCGTCCGCTTCGACCTCGGCGCGCTGGCGGTGGCGCTCGTGCTCGACCCGCTTCAGCCGCAGGAAATCGCCGTGGCGTCCGACCGTCAGCACGTTCAGTCCCGCTGCATGCGCCGCCTTGATCGTCGGCTCCGACCACGGGTCGTCGGCAAAGATAACGGCCGGCGCGCCCTTCGGCAGCAGCGCGTCGAACAGACGCAATTTGGCGCGATGATAGTCCTCGACCGTCGGATGATAGTCCATATGGTCGCGGCCGAGATTGGTGAAGCCGCCGGCCGCAAGCTTGACGCCGTCGAGCCGGCGCTGGTCGAGGCCATGGCTGGACGCTTCCATCGCGGCGCGGGTGACGCCGGCCTCCGCCAGTTCCTTGAGCAGCCTGTGCAATGCCACCGGATCCGGCGTGGTCAGCGAGCCATATTCGTTGCGGCCCGGCGCCACCACGCCGGTCGTGCCGATCGAGGCGGCGGCGAAACCCGCCTGCTCCCATATCTGCCGGGTGAATGCGGCGACCGAGGTCTTGCCGCTGGTTCCGGTCACCGCGACCATGGTTTGTGGTTGCTTGCCGAAATAACGGGCCGCACTCTGCGCCAGCGCAAGGCGCGGATCGTCTACGACAAGAACCGGCACTGGCAGCCCGGCGACCGCACTGCCCTTGCCGACCACGATCGCTGCGGCGCCGCGGCTCGCGGCGTCGGCTGCATAGGCTGCGCCATCCGCCTTGGAGCCGGTCAGCGCGAAAAAGACGACGCCCTCTGTTACCTGGCGGGAATCCGACGAAATCCCTGTAACCTCCATGTCGAAGGGAGCTGTCCCATCGACAGGCAGGATACCGGCTAGATTTTTCAGCTTCATCGAACCCCGTTCATCGCAACAAAATAGCGCGCAGTTGCCGGCGCGCCCGAAGAATCACTGATAGGAAACCAGCGTTGCACCATTTTCATGGCTGAAATCTGGCTTCACGCCAAGCATGGAAGCCGCACGTCGGATGATGTTTGCAGCCATGATGCCCGCGTTCGAGGCGGCCGTAGCACCCATGCCGGGCTTTTCCGGCTTCGGTTCGTCGGCGATCGTAAGCACTATGTATTGCGGATCGTCCATCGGGAAAGCTGCAACGAAGGCGTTGAAATTCTTTTCCTTCGAGTAGCGGCCGTTGACGACCTTCTCCGCCGTTCCCGTCTTGCCGCCCACCCGGTATCCTGGCACCCGTGCATTGCGACCGGATCCCTTTTCGGCATTGAGTGCATAGAGATAGCGCATGCCCTCGACCGTCTTGTCGCTGACCACTTTCTTGGCCACCGCCATCGCCTGCTCCTGCGTGCGAGGCAGGAAGGTTGGGTCCATCAGATAGCCGCCATTCATCAGCGCGGCGCAGCCGACCGCTGTCTGCAGCGGAGTCGTCGACACGCCGTGGCCGAAGGCGATGGTGATCGAATTGACCTGCTTCCAGACCTTGGGCTCGGTCGGCCGAGCGACTTCCGGCAGTTCGGTCTGCACCTTCTCGAGGATTCCCAGGCGATGCAGGAATTCGCGGTGTCCGTCGATGCCAACCGCTTCGGCTTCCTTGGCAGAACCGATATTGGACGAGTAGATGAACACTTCCGGAACTGACAGTATCCGGCCCTTGGCATGGAAATCATGGATGGTTTGATGGCCGATCCTGATCGGGCGCGACGCGTCGAAGCGGCTTTGCAGCGTTATCTTGCCGGAATCGAGCGCCATGGCGGTGGTGAAGCTCTTGAAGGTCGACCCCATTTCGTAGAGGCCTGCGGACATTCGGTTGAGCCGGTCCTTGTCCTGCGCATTATAGGGGTTGTTCGGATCGAAATCCGGAACGGAGGCCATCGCCAGCACCTCGCCGGTCTTGACGTTGAGCACGACGGCGCCCGCCGCGATCGCGTGGTACTTTTCCATGCCGGTGGCGACCTCGTCGCGCACGATATGCTGGACGCGCAGGTCGATCGAGAGCTGCACCGGTTTCAAATCCTTGGCCACCGCCAGGCCCGACGCCTGAAGGTCGCTCAAGCCTTGTTCGTCTATGTATTTCTCCATGCCGGAGATGCCCTGATTGTCGATGTTGGTGAGGCCGACAATGTAGGACGAGGTTTCGCCGGCCGGATAGAACCGGCGCTTTTCGGTGCGGAAGCCGAAGCCGGGGATGCCGAGCTGCATGATGTCGGCCTGCTGCTTCGGCGTCAGTTGCCGCTGCAGCCAGACGAAGCCGGCGCCGCTCTTCAGCTTGTTGTATGTCTGCTCGTAGTCGATCTCGGGAAGCACCGTCGACAGTTTTTCGATCGCCTCGTCGGCATCGACGATGCGGCGCGGCTCAGCAAACAGCGACGCCGTCTTGATGTCGGTCGCCAGCACTTCGCCGTTACGGTCGACGATGTCGGGTCGCGATGCCGTCACCCGGCTCTGCGGGCCGCCCGACAGGTCGGGATTCTGGAAACCCAGATAGACCAACCGCCCGGCAATGGTAGAATAGATGCCGAAGAACACCGCCATCGTCATGACGATGCGGGTCCTGCCCTTGCCACCGGTCGCCTTGCGGGCTCCTTCGACGACGATCGATCCGTCCGCACCGGGCTTCGAACCGCGCTTCAGCAGCCTCCCAACCTTTGGAAATCTGGTGGCGATTGGAAATCCGCTGATCATTGGATGATGCCTCCGGTCACCACGGGATCCTTGCCGCCGACATCGGCCATGCCGCCCAGCCGCTGCGATGAAAGGTCCTCGATGTTGACGGGCTTCGCCGGCAGATCGTCCAGCCCGACGATCTGCCGCGCATTGACCGGCTCGAGTCCGAGTTGCGATTTGTAGATTTCGGTGAGCTTTTGCAGGCGCGACGGCTGGGTAAGCAGGCTCCAGTCCGCCTTGAGCAGGTCGATCGTGTCCTCTTCATAACGGATCTGCGCCTGGATCTTGTGCACCGCCGCCAGTTGCTCCTCGGCCTCGCGCTTGGTCTTGTAGGTTAGGGCAGCCGCCGAGACCATGACGGCGATCAGGACTATGTCGCTGGTACGAAACACGTGCTCACCTCTCTCCCGGTCGATCGGCGCCGGGAAGCTTTGGGCCAGGCAGTTTTGGCAGGCCGAAAATCGAAAAATCGCCGGCACGCGCCGGCGCCTCTGTACGGATCGCAGCGCGCAGCCTTGCCGAGCGCGCCCGCGGATTTTCGGATATCTCGGCATCGCCAGGCGTCACGCCGCCGCCCTTCTTGGTGAAGGTGGCGGTGCGCGCCTGGGCCTCGGGCAGATGCCGCGATCCGGTCGCTGAATCGGCTCTGTCGGCGATGAAGCGCTTGACAATGCGGTCCTCCAGGGAATGGAAGGTCACCACGGCAAGCCGCCCGCCCGGTTTCAGCACGCGCTCGGCGGCAAACAGTGCCTTGGCCAGTTCGCCGAGCTCGTCATTGACGAAGATGCGCAGCGCCTGGAAAACGCGGGTGGCCGGATGGATCTTGTCTTTCGGCGCGCGACCGATATGCGTCTCGATGGCATCGGCAAGGTCGAGCGTGCGCTCGAAGGGGCGTTTTTCGCGACGGCTTTCGATCATGCGGGCGATGCGCCCGGCATGGCGTTCCTCGCCGAGAAAACCGAAGATGCGGGCAAGATCGCCCACCTTGAAGGTGTTGACGACGTCGGCGGCGCTCAGGCCCGCCTGCGCCATGCGCATGTCGAGCGGTCCATCGGCCCGGAACGAAAAGCCGCGCTCCGGCTGGTCGATCTGCATGGAGGAGATGCCGATGTCGAGCACGACGCCATCGGCACTTTCAACCTGCTCGTCGAGCATCGAGAACGGTGCCTGGACAAGCCTGAGCTTGCCGCCGGACTGCTGTTCAAGGGCCCGCCCCGCCGCGATCGCATCCGGATCGCGGTCGATGGCGACGACCGAGGCTCCACTTGCCAGAATGGCCTTGGTGTAGCCGCCGGCACCGAACGTGCCGTCGACGATCACCTCGCCTTTTGTCGGGGCCAGCGCCTCCAGAACTTCGGCAAGGAGGACCGGAATGTGGCGGGCTGGTCCGCCAGCGGCATGAACTTCATCGCCGTCGCCCGCCATCATTCCGGCCGCTCCCCGGGCTTCGTCCCCTGCCGAAGCTGCAAAAGCCGGGCGCGTGCTTCCGTCCCATAGGCGCTGAGCCGTCCGGGCTCCCAGATCTGAAAGAAATTGCCGCGGCCAACGAAGGCCACTTCCGCTGAAATGCCGGTATGCTCGCGAATGAAATCGCTCATCGTGATACGGCCGTCCTGGTCGAGCTTCAGAAACGTTCCATCGCCATGGCAGAAGAACGACATGTCGTCCGCCGTCTGCAGGAACGGGTCTTCCTGGGCGATGCGCTGCTCGTAGCGATCGAGCAGGTCGAGCCCACCGACATCCATCGCCGGGCGATCCAGGCAGCGTAGCGCATAAAGTTCCGAATAGCCGCGTTTCTGCACAACGGCACGGAAATGCGCCGGCACGGACACCCGTCCCTTCGCATCGATCCTGTTCACCGCGTTCGACAGAAACCGGTCCATTACGCGTTACGGCCGCTTGCGCCGCCGCACCCCTCTGCATCTTCCTGTCCGCGCCGCCCCAGCCCGGTCGGCGTCCAAAACCCACTTCGTTATGACGGGCGAACGCAGGCAAACGCGCAGCCGCCGCGGCTGCCCGATTGGCGTACGCTTCACCCTGACACGGAACGAAGGCTTGAGTATCGGAATGGGATATCATGGGGTGTTATGGGCGTCAACGGGAACAGTCTTCAAAACGCGCCTGCCACAACTGGGGAGAGCAGCTTTGACGGCACTCCCGTCTTTATCGTCTATTAAGCCTAACGAAGCGTTTAGAGCCGTGTGGCCCACCGGAGCCGACTTGCTGCGGATCGCTGCCGCGCATAGCCTCGGCATCTCCTTTTCCGGTCAGTAACGAGGTTTGAAATCATGTCCGATACAGCCAAGTCACGCGCCGCAGCACTTCCCCATCTGCGCCGCGGCGGGCTGGCCAAGGGCGACCCGATCCCCTTGCCCCTGACCATGGCCGCCATCTTTCATGCGCCCGGCGACGCCACCGGCTTCGATCAATATGGCCGCTTCAGCAATCCGACCTGGGATGCGGTCGAGCACATGCTGGCGCATTTGGAGGACGCCCCATGCGTCGCCTTTCCCTCGGGAATGGCTGCCATCTCGGCGGTATTTTTCGGCCTGCTCAAAGCCGGCGACCGTATCCTGCTGCCGTCCGACGGTTATCATACGACGCGAGCGCTGGCAGACCGTTTCCTGAAAGCCTTCGGCGTTGCCTACGATGTCCGGCCAACGTCGAGCTTTCTCGACGGCGGCTTCGACGGCTATCGGCTTGCCTTCGTCGAAACACCCGCCAACCCAGGACTGGACATATGCGACATCGCAGCCGTCGCCGAAGCCGTGCATAGAGCGGGTGCGGTGCTTGTGGTCGACAACACGACGATGACACCTTTCGGCCAGCGCCCGCTCGATCTCGGCGCAGATATCGTCATTGCTGCCGACACCAAGGCACCAAACGGCCATTCCGATGTGCTGTTCGGCCATGTCGCCAGCCGCGACGCGGACATTGTCTCGAGGGTGACCGACTGGCGCGAGACGTCGGGCGCCATCCCCGGGCCGTTCGAGGCATGGCTGGTGCATCGCGGCCTCGAAACGCTGGACGTGCGCTTCGACCGCATGTGCACTTCCGCCGAAATGATAGCGCAACGGCTGAAAAACCATCGCGCTATCAGCGGCTTGCGCTTTCCGGGACTGGAGAGCGACCCATCGCACAATCTTGCCCGCGCCCAGATGGAGCGCTTCGGCTTTCTCATCTCGTTCGTGCTCGCCTCGGAGGACAAGGCCGAGGATTTCATCAACAATTGCGCCTTGATGCAGGCCGCGACATCGTTCGGCGGCGTGCACACCTCGGCCGAACGGCGATCAAAAAGGGGAGATGCCGTTCCGCCCGGCTTCGTTCGCCTGTCGGTCGGCTGCGAACCGGTAGAAGAGCTTTGGCAAGCGATCGAAGCGTCGCTAGATGCAATCGGTGGCTGAGCCGGCGTCGATCTTGCGCCGGCCGTGGAGGACGCGAACGATTTCGATCGCCTCTTCGACGACACGATACAGGGTGAGGTATTCGCCGACGATCAGGTGACGGATGCCGGGCGCGATGTCTTCGCGCGCGCACCTGAGAAGGGATAAGTGGCCACTTGCTGCCAGCGGGCTTCGATCCGATCGAGCAATCGATCGGCCGCAGCCTCGCTGTCTCGCGCGACATGGGTAGAAAACTGCCAGCTGGCCTGTAAGCCGGGTTCTGTATGGCCCTCGCCCCTTGCGGGGCGAGAACGCGGCGGCCATTCATCTTGGGCGCATGTTGCCATGCGCCTCACGCAACCTACCCGGACGGTGAGCCGGAAACAGCCCTCGAGGGTTTCCCCTCGCACCGTCCCTATTCGGTCTTGCTCCCGGTGGGGTTTACCGTGCCGCTCCTGTTGCCAGTCGCGCGGTGGGCTCTTACCCCACCCTTTCACCCTTGCCACGATTGGATCGTGGCGGTTTGCTTTCTGTGGCACTTTCCCTGGGGTCGCCCCCGCCGGCCATTAACCGGCACCGTGTCTCCATGGAGCCCGGACTTTCCTCACCCGCAGCCTTTCGGCTTCGCGGGTGCGGCCGCCCGGCCAGCTGGCAAGGCGTATAAAGGGGTTCGGGCCCGAAAACGCAAACGAAAAAGCAAGTTATCCCTTGTCAGGCGGGCGCTCCAAGCGCTGCCAGTTGCACCTTGACCTTGCCGCAATAGGCTGCGGACACCGGGTTCATCCGTGTGGCGGCGTGGCCGGCATTGTATTTCAGGATCGTGCCGCAGGTCGTGCCGCCGCCGAGATCCCGCGCCATGGCAAGGTACTTCATGCCGTATTTGATGTTGGTATCGGGATCGTAGAGACCCTGAACCGAACCGCTATAGCCCATCATTCTTGCCGTCGCCGGCTTGATCTGCATCAGGCCGATCTCGCCAGCGCTGCCGACCTGGTTCGGCTGGTAGTTGCTTTCGATCTTGATGACGGCATTGGCGAGCGACACCGGCACGCCATAGCTGGCGGCATAACGCGCAATGATCGCCGAATACTGTCCGCCGCCGTCGACAACCGCCGCCTGGGGCGCTGGCCTGCTCTTCGGAGCGACTGACGCCGTTGCTATGCGGTCGATGCGTTTGCGGTTACGCTTCACATGCTGTTTGGCGATTGTCTTTCTCGCAGCGGTTGGCCTTTTCGCGGAGACTGGCTTTTTCGTCCTTACCGGGGCCGCTTTTTCCACTTTCGCGATGGCGGTCTTCTCTACTTTTGCACCACCCTTCGGCATGGCGGTTTTGCCGGCTGCGGCACTGAAGCCCTGATCGGCCCGCTGACTCAACGGTGCGCTGTTTGCCGCACTGAAGGCAAAAGTCATTACGCCGGCAGCAATGGCTGCCGTTAAAACGGTCAATTTCTGCATGTGATCCTGTTCTGTTTGATCCGCACAAAGAACTTCGCGCAGATACCCTCAATCAACATCGGAACATCTGGGGGATAGACGTCCGACAATCTGTACGGATCGCCTTTGACGACGGAATTGGCGCCAAAGAAGGCGACGCAAGTCACTTTGAGTAACAGATTGTAACTTTTAATCTGGCAAAAGGTTATTTGAGAGAGGCTATCCTTGCGGAAGCGAGCAGCCTTTCCAGCGTGCGGATCGTCGATCCGTCAGCCACGCCGTCGACCAGGCGCTGCCGGAAATGCCGTTGAAATGCCTCGACCACGATTTCGGTCTGCCGGTCGAAAGCGCCGGTGATCTCGACGCCATAACCATAAAGCGCCAGCATCGACTGCAGTGCCTCAACATCGGCGCCGGTATCGCCTGGCTTCAGCACGGCGCCGCGCCGGATCGGTGCTGCCGGCACAACATGGCCGATGCCCGCAGCAAACAAGGCTTTCCATGGAAATTTCTCGCCCGGATCGACCTTGCGCCCCGGTGCCACGTCGGAATGGGCGAGCACCCGCTGCGCCGGAATGGGATGGCGCTTGACGATGCCGGCGCACAGGCCGATCACCGCGTCGATCTGCGGTTTTGGAAAGTTGCGATAGCCGAGCGTATGCCCCGGATTGACGATCTCGATGCCGATCGAACAGGAGTTGATGTCGCTCTGTCCGAACCACGAGCTCTTGCCGGCATGCCAGGCGCGGTCGCTTTCCCTTACCATCTGAACAATGCGGCCGTCCTCATGGACCAGATAGTGCGACGACACCTCGCTTGCCGGATCGCACAACCATGCCTCGGCAGCGGCCCCGGTTGCCATGCCGGTGTAGTGCAGCACGATCATATCGGGTCCGGGCGTCCCGCGCCGCGGTCCGAAATTCGGCGATACCCTGACCTCGGCGCTCGGCTCGTCGGGCGGAAAGCCGCTCATGCGTGCCGCAGGCCTCGCTCGATCATTTCATAGGCCGCGTTGATCGCCGCCAGCCTGGTCGTTGCGATCTTGATGAATTCCTGCGGCAGGCCGCGTGCGATCAGCCGATCCGGATGATTGTCGGAAACCAGCTTGCGGTAGCGCCTGCGGACCTCGTCGAACGGCTTCCCACGCTCGATGCCGAGCACGACATAGGGGTCGGCGGCACCCAGATCGACATGCCGCGCCAGGATGCTCTGGTAATGCGCCTCATCGATGCGAAAGATCTCGGCGATGCGATGCAGGAATTCGCCCTCGCGCTCATGCACCAGCCCGTCGGCCTTGGCAATGTGGAACAGCCCGTCGAGTATATCCTCGAGCATCAGGCAGTTGGTATGGCCCGAACCGCAAAGCTGCGCCATCCGCTCGGCATAGGTCTCGAAACCGGCAATGTCGCGTTTGGCCAAATCGTACAGCCGCGCCACATTGCGCCTCTGTTCCTTCGGCACCTCGAATATTTCCTGGAAGGCGCGCACCTCGTCTTGCGTGACGATGCCGTCTGCCTTGGCCATCTTGGCCGAAAGCGCGATCATCGCCACCGAGAAGGCAACGCGCCGGCGCAAATCGGCATCGCCGGAGAAAACCGTACGCACGGCTTCGACCACTTCGGCGACGCCTGACGACGCTGAAGATGAAACGCGTGTGACGAAGTCGCCGAGGCGGTCCCAAATCGACATGGGGGCTTCATAGGGCCAACCACCCATCGCTATCAAGCCAAGACAGTGCCGCAGGGGCTGGCCCAATCGATTTGGCGCAATGCCTGAGGCGGCTGGCGCTAGTGCTTGCCCATGGAAATCGGCAGACGGAAACCGCTGCACGCAAACCCGCGTCGTCGCACTCGGCCACAATGCGCGGGTATCGTAAGCAGCAGAAAGGCCGGCGTGTGAGGCCGGCCTTTCTTGGTTGTCACGTTGACTACTGCGACTACTGCGCCGGGGCAGCCGGCGCAGGCGCCGGAGCCGGAGCCGGCTCGGCAGGCTTGTTGGCGTCAGGAGTAGCCGGCTTCATCGTCTGGTCGGATGCCGGCGGGTTGGTGCTCTGCGTCGTGGTGTTGTCGGTGCCGCTATCGCTGCAGGCCGCAACGCCAAGCAAGGCAAGCGCCGAGACCGACGCAAGAATGAGTTTCTTCATGATATATCTCTCCTCTAATCACGCCACCGTTACCGGCGACGATCGAGGGCACAATGCGTCAGATCATGATGAGTTTCGTAACGTTGCGTTTCCGCGTGTAACATCAAGCGCTTGGCCGTACAAAGCGTTGAGCACTAACAGGATGCCTAAATGAAAATGCCCGGAGGCGCTGCCATGACCGCAAAATGGGATTTCTGGATCGACCGCGGCGGTACCTTCACCGACGTCATCGGCCGGGACCCGCAAGGCGGGCTGCATCCAAGGAAACTCCTTTCGGAAAATCCCGAAGTCTATGCCGATGCAGCCATCCAGGGCATTCGCGAACTGCTCGGCGTCCAGCCCGGCGCCCCGATCCCCTCCGCGCTGATCGGCGATGTCAAGATGGGCACCACGGTCGCCACCAATGCGCTTCTGGAGCGCAAGGGCGACCGCGTGCTGCTGCTCATCACCAAAGGCTTCCGCGATGCGCTGAGGATCGCCTATCAGGCCAGGCCCGATATCTTTGCCAAGCAGATCATCCTTCCCGAACAGCTCTATGAGCGTGTCGTCGAAATCGACGAACGGGTTCGCGCCGACGGCAGTATCGAGCGCCTGCTCGACATTGCTTCCGTACGCCCGGCTATTGAGCAAGCCAAGGCGGACGGCATCGATGCGGTCGCGATCGTCTTCATGCATGCCTGGAAACACCCCGAGCACGAAAAGGCCGTCGCCAAAGTCTGTCGAAAGCTCGGATTCTCCCAGGTCTCGGTCAGCCACGAGGTCTCGCCGCTGATCAAGCTGGTCGGCCGCGGCGACACCACGGTGGTGGACGCCTATCTTTCGCCGATCCTGGCAAGGTATGTGCAAAGGGTGGCAGGGGAACTGGGAGTTTTCTCCCCCCTCGAGGGGGAGATGGCCGCGCAGCGGCCAGAGGGGGTCATCTCAGAAGGCACCGCCAGAACGTTGAGCACTGCCGCAACGACCCCACCCGGCGGCTTCGCCGCCACCCTCCCCTCAAGGGGGAGGGAATCTCCTCGCCTCATGTTCATGATGTCGTCGGGCGGCCTCACCGCCGCCGATATGTTCCAGGGCAAGGATGCGCTGTTGTCCGGCCCGGCCGGCGGCGTCGTCGGCATGGTCGAGACGGCAAAACTCGCCGGTTTCGGCAAGGTCATCGGCTTCGACATGGGCGGCACCTCCACCGATGTCGCCCACTATGATGGCGACTACGAGCGCGCCTTCGACACCGAGGTCGCCGGCGTGCGCATCCGTGCGCCGATGATGCGCATCCACACCGTCGCCGCCGGCGGCGGCTCGATCCTGCATTACGAGGCCGGCCGCTTTCGCGCCGGGCCGGATTCGGCCGGCGCCAACCCCGGCCCGGCCGCCTACCGGCGCGGCGGTCCGCTGGCCGTCACCGACGCCAATGTCATGCTGGGCAAGCTGCAGCCCGAGTTCTTCCCGGCTATTTTTGGACCGGGGCAGGACGAACCGCTCGACGTGCAGACGGTTCGCGAAAAATTCACGGCCCTTGCCGCCGAGATCGGCGACGGCCGCTCGCCGGAAGCCGTCGCCGAGGGGTTCGTCACCGTCGCCGTCGAAAACATGGCCAACGCCATCAAGAAGATTTCCGTGCAGCGCGGCTACGACGTCACCGAATACCTCCTGAACTGTTTCGGCGGCGCCGGCGGCCAGCACGCTTGCCTGGTTGCCGATGCGCTGGGCATGGAGGCGGTGCTGATCCATCCGTTCTCCGGCCTGCTATCGGCATACGGCATCGGCCTGTCCTCTGTATTTGCGTCACGCCAGCAGGCGCTGCTGAAGCCGCTGGTGGAGGACTCCGGGGCGGCGATCGATGAACTCATCGCAACGCTGCGCAAAGCCGTCATCGACGAACTCGCCGCACAAGGCATCGCCGAAGACGCGGTCGCCTCGAAGCCGGTGCTGCAGGTCCGCTATGACGGCACCGATACTGCGCTGCCTGTGAACTTTGGTCACGGCTCGATCGCGCAGGCCAAGACGGACTTCGAATCGGCGCACAAGGCGCAGTTCGGCTTTGTCTACGACGACAAGCCGATGATCGTCGAATCGATCGGCGTCGAAGGTACCGACACCGGCGGCACCGGCCGCGATGAAAGCGATTCAGTTGTTGCAGATATGGCCGCAAGTCCTTCCGGGAAACGGAAAATCTTTGTCGACGGCGTCTGGCGCGACGCTGGCATCTTCCCTCGCGAAACACTGAAGCCTGGTAACAAGATCGCCGGCCCTGCTTTGATCATCGAGCCGAACCAGACCATTGTCGTCGAGCCGGGCTGGCAGGCCGAGATCACCGCCAAGGACCACGTATTGATGCGGCGCGTCGAGAAGAAGCGCCGGCACGCCGCACTCGGCACCGAAGCCGATCCAGTGATGCTGGAGGTCTTCAACAACCTGTTCATGTCGATCGCCGAACAGATGGGCGTAACGCTGCAAAACACTGCCTATTCCGTCAATATCAAGGAGCGGCTTGATTTCTCCTGCGCCGTCTTCGACCGGAACGGCGCGCTGGTCGCCAATGCACCGCACATGCCGGTGCATCTCGGCTCCATGGATCGCTCGGTGGAGACCATCATCCGGCTCAATTCCGGCGACATTCACCCCGGCGACGTCTTTGCGCTGAACGCGCCTTACAATGGCGGCACGCATCTGCCTGATATCACCGTGGTGACGCCTGTTTTTTCCCTCCCCCTTGAGGGGAGGGTGGCCGCGGAGCGGCCCGGTGGGGTCGTCTCAGGTGGCACCACAAGAACGTCGAGCACTGCCGCGGCGACCCCCTCCGCCGCCTTCGGCGGCACCTCCCCCTCAAGGAGGGAGGAACCCCTCATTCTCTTCTACGTCGCCTCGCGTGGCCACCACGCCGACATCGGCGGCACCGCGCCCGGGTCGATGACGCCGCTTGCCACCACGGTCAACGAGGAAGGCGTGCTGTTTGACAATTTCCGCATCGTCGATCGCGGCCGGTTCCGCGAGAAGGACCTGGAGACGCTGCTCACCGACCACCCCTACCCGGCGCGCAATCCGCACCAGAACATCGCCGACCTCAAGGCGCAGATCGCCGCGAACGAAAAGGGCGTCGCCGAGCTGCGCAAGATGGTCGCGCATTTCGGCCTCGATGTGGTCGAAGCCTACATGGGCCATGTTCAGGACAATGCCGCCGAAAGCGTGCGCCGCGTGCTGGAGCGGCTGCCCGACAGTTCCGAATACGAATATCCGACCGACACCGGGCAAAAGATCACAGTGAAGATCACTATCGACCGGCGGAAGCGCGAAGCCACCGTCGACTTCACCGGCACGTCGCCGGTCATGAAGAACAATTTCAATGCGCCAGAGCCGGTCGCCCGAGCCGCGGTGCTTTATGCCTTCCGCGTCATGGTCGAAGACAACATCCCGATGAATGCCGGATGTCTGCGGCCGATCAACATCATCATTCCCGACGGCTCGATGCTGAAGCCCACATATCCCGCGGCAGTCGTGGCCGGTAATGTCGAGACCTCGCAACATGTCACCAACGCGCTGTTCGGCGCCATGAGGGCGATGGCCAATGCGCAAGGCACGATGAACAATCTCACCTTCGGCAACAAGCAGTACCAGTATTACGAGACGATCTGCTCGGGCTCGCCGGCCGGCCGGATGAACGACGGCCGCGGCTTTGCCGGCACCTCCGGCGTCCACACCCATATGACCAATTCGCGCCTGACCGATCCGGAAGTGCTGGAACTGCGTTTCCCGGTATTGCTCGAGGATTTTCATATCCGCGAAGGCTCCGGCGGCAAAGGCAAATGGAATGCCGGCGACGGCACCAAGCGCATCATTCGCTTCCTCGAAAAGATGGAATGCGCGATCCTGTCCTCGCATCGCAACCGACCGCCGCAAGGCCTGGACGGCGGCGGCGACGGCGAAGCCGGCTCGACCAAGGTTCGCCGCAAGACCGGCGCGATCGAGACGCTGAAAGCCTGCGATCAAACGGTGCTCGACGCCGGCGAGGCAGTCATTGTGATGACACCCACCGCAGGCGGATTTGGCGAAGCCTGAACTCGCATCAACAGGTTGTCACCGGCCTGTCATCCACCTGGGTTACCCGCTTGCGGCAAAGCAAACGGGGAATCGCCTTGCCATGACGGACATTTCTGGGGAACTGGTTTTTCGCCGCGGCAAGGAAGTCGGCAAGGCCGTCTACCAGAACCGCCCGCTGTCGAAAGCCGGCATCTCCGAGCGCTTGTTCGCCTTCCTGTTCTCCGGCCTTGTCTACCCGCAGATCTGGGAAGACCCCGAAATCGACATGGACGCGATGCAACTCGGCAAGGGCCACCGCATCGTCACCATTGCCTCCGGCGGCTGTAACATCCTCGCCTATCTCACCCGGTCGCCAGAAAGGATCGATGCCGTCGACCTCAACGCCGCGCATATTGCGCTGAACCGCATGAAGCTCGCAGCGGTGCGTCACCTGCCGTCGCAGGGCGACCTGTTCCGTTTCTTCGGTGCGGCTGGGACCGGGCACAATTCGCAGGCCTATGATCGCTTCATCGCACCGCATCTCGACCCCGTCAGCCGCCATTATTGGGAGCGCCGCAACTGGCGCGGTCGTCGCCGCATCGCTGTCTTCGACCGCAATTTCTACCAGACCGGCCTGCTTGGCCTGTTCATCGCCATGGGCCACCGCACCGCAAAATTCTTCGGCGTCGACCCGGCCGGCATCATGGACGCCAAGAGCATCGCGGATCAACGCCGCTTCTTCGACGAAGAGCTGGCGCCGGTCTTCGAAAAACCACTGCTGAAATGGGCGACCTCGCGAAAAGCCTCGCTGTTCGGCCTCGGCATTCCGCCGGCTCAGTACGATTCGCTGATCACCTCGGGTGACGGCACCATGGCCAGCGTGCTGAAGGCACGACTGGAAAAGCTCGCCTGCGATTTTCCGCTGAAGACCAACTATTTCGCCTGGCAGGCTTTCGCCCGCCGTTACCCTAATCCGGGCGAAGCCGCCCTGCCCGCCTACCTCGAAGAACGCAACTACAAGACGATCCGCAACAATGTCGATCGCGTTGCCATCCACCACGCCAATCTGATCGAGTTCCTTGCCGGCAAGGATGCCGGCTCGGTCGACCGCTTCGTGCTGCTCGATGCACAGGACTGGATGACCGACGGCCAGCTCAACGGGTTGTGGGCCGAGATCACCCGAACCGCCTCCACAGGCGCCCGCGTCATCTTCCGCACCGCAGCGGAACCCAGCCTGCTGCCTGGCCGCGTCTCGAATTCGCTGCTCGACCAGTGGCGCTACGAGAACGACGCCTCGCGCGAGTTTTCGGCCTGCGATCGCTCGGCCATCTATGGCGGCTTCCATCTCTATGTGAAGCGGTCCGCATGAGCACGACCGAATTGCCGGCCAGCCATGCCGAACTGATGGACGGTGTCTACCGCTGGCAGCGTCACATCTACGACCTGACCCGCAAATATTATCTGCTCGGCCGCGACCGGCTTATCGCCGGACTGGATGTGCCGGCCGGCGGCACGGTGCTCGAGCTTGGCTGCGGCACCGGCCGCAACATTATCCTGGCTGCCCGCCGCTATCCCGGCGCGCGCTTCTTCGGCCTCGATATTTCGGCCGAGATGCTGGAGACGGCCGCTGCCGCCCTCGCGCGCGAAGGCCTCTCCGGCCGCGTCACACTGGCGCGCGGCGACGCCACTGATTTCGACGCAAAGGCGCTGTTCGGCGTCAAAAGTTTCGACCGCGTCTTTGTCTCGTATTCGCTGTCGATGATCCCCGGCTGGGAGAAGACGGTGTCTGCGGCACTTGCTGCCCTGTCACCGGGCGGCTCGCTGCACGTCGTCGATTTTGGCCAGCAGGAAGCCTTGCCCAGCTGGTTCCGCACGCTGTTGCGCGGCTGGCTGAAAAAATTCCACGTCGAGCCGCGTGAATCGTTGCGCGCGGTTCTGGATTCGGAATCTGCAAGAACCGGCGCAAGCTTCCGTTTCCAAACGCTTTGTCGCGGCTATGCGTGGCTCGCCGTAATCGGCCCAGGTCGATAGCCAGGATGTGTTGAGATTCAGGTCAGGCCGAGTCGAAAACGGTGGGGTTGCGAGAACCGGAGCGGAGCGTCCTTTAGGGTACGTGAGCACCGGCCTACGCCGGCCGTAGCCTTAACTGCCACGACCGCTCATGAGTGCTTTGGCCCGGCGAAGGCCGGAAGCGCAGGAAACCGCCGTTTGCAGGCCGGCATCACCTTAGTATCGATACAGCCTAATGCAGCGCCTTGACCAGCGCCGCCACCATCGCCTGCGGCCGGTAGCCGAGCCTGGCCGGCGTCAGGCCGAGCCGCACCACAACCAGCTGCTCCGAGGGGACGATGGCGACCGTTTGCCCGTCATGCCCCTCCATCCAATAGGTGTCCTTGGGCAGGCCTGCGGCAATGCCGGCGCCGGGGTTTTCTTCGTCGCCCGGTCCTTCGATCCATAATTGCCCCTTGCCGTAGACCTTCGAGGCAGTTGCCGGTTCCCGCATCCAGTCGACGAAGCCGGCGGGCAGTATCTCTTTGCCGTTCCAGACGCCGCCCTGCAGCAGGAACTGGCCGAAGCGCGCCCAATCGCGTGCCGTGGCATAGAGATAGGACGAGCCGACGAAGGTGCCGTGCTCGTCGGCTTCAAGCACCGCGCTGTGCATGCCGAGCGGATCGAACAGCGCGGCCCTCGGCCAGGCCAGCGCCTTGTCCTTGTCGCCGATCGCGTCCTGCCACAATCGGGACAGCATCACCGCCGTGCCGCTCGAATAGGAAAACACCTTGCCGACCTCGCCGGTCAGCGGCTTGGATCCGGCAAAGCCCGCCATGTCCGGTTCGAGATAGAGCATACGCGTCACATCGGCGACGTCGCCGTAATCCTCGTTGAATTCCAGCCCGCTCGACATCGCCATCATGTCGGCGAGGCTGATCATGGCGCGGCCATCTCCCTTCCAGGGACCGAACAGGCCCTGGTTGGTCATCGCCAGCTTGCCGCCCTTCACCAGCGTGCCGACGATCGCCGCATTCACCGTCTTGGTCATCGACCAGCCCAATAGTGGCGTCTTTTCGGAAAAGCCGTCGCCATAGCGCTCAGCGACGATGCGGCCGCTCTTGACCACCACCACCGCCCGCATCCCGGCGCCGGTCATTGCTGGATCGTCGAGGACCTTCACGACCTCGGGATCCTGCGAGGCACCGACATCGTCGCCTTCCGGCCACATCGCATCGGGCAGCGGCGCCGGCGTCGGTGGAGCGCCGGCGATAACCTTGGCGGCGGCAATATCCCCGTCGGGAACCGAGGCGCAGCCGAGCCCCTCGCGAGCGACCGCGACACTTTTGCCGAGCGCGCCGAACAGGCCCGCCGAAACCGTTCCCTTCTCCTTGTCCACCGACACTCTCATCAGCTTCAGCAGCGGATGACCCGGCGCCTGCACATCGACGGCGAGCACGTCGTTGGCGTCGCGCCCGGCGATGAAGACGTTCGAGCAGACGATCTTGGCCGCATAGCCGGAACCGACGCGGATCAGTTCCGGCGGCGCGAAATACAGCCAGCCGGCGAGTATCGCGGCGGCCAGCACAGCCAGGCCGAGCAGCCATTTGACGAACTTCAAAAGGATCTGCATTTTGAGTTCCCCCGACGCGCTCGATCTATGTCATCGATTTGCCGCCATTGTTTCGGCAAAATCGCGGCTCTTGTCGAGCGCCGTCAACCGAATATCAACCATGATCGGCGATCACAGGTGCATGTCGCCCAAAAGCGCGCAGCGGTTTTGGGACCACGACATGCACAGACGAAAGAGCCAAGCGCGTCGAAGCGACGCGCTTGGACAGACCGGGCGATCCTGTGGGGTGACCGTCCGGCGGGGCTTGAATGCATGCGTCCCAAAACTGCGCAACGGTTTGGGAAATGCATGAAACGAAGATCCAGGCGCGTCGCGTAAGTCGGTTTCAGACACGCTGCGCCCGGTCGAGGGGCCACCCGCGGAAAGACCCATCAGCGGCCGGCTGAAACCGGCTCGGGAAGTAGCGATGCGCCGTTTCGCGGTCCTCATCACGCTGATGCTGCTTGGTGCCTGCTCGACGGTCGAGGATCTGACGCCATCGTCGTCCAGTGCCGCGACGGTTGCGGTACGCGCGCCCCGTTTTGCCGATTCCGACCCGCATGAATGGGATAGCGGCGCACCGTGGAGCTATGCCGTCCACGGCACCGACGTCTCCAAATACCAGACCTCGATCGACTGGCCGGCGGCCAGGGCCAGCGGCATCTCCTTCGCCTTCATCAAGGCAACCGAGGGCGGAGACCGGTTCGATGAAGCTTTCAACGAGCATTGGAGCCGCACCAAGGCCTCGGGCATCCCCCGCGCCGCCTATCACTTCTTCTACTTTTGCACGCCGGCCGCGACCCAGGCGCGCTGGTTCATCCAGAACGTGCCCAAAGACAACTCGGCGATGCCGCCGGTCCTCGACATGGAATGGAACCCGAAATCGCCGACGTGCAAGCTGCGGCCCGATCCCGCCACGGTACGCAGCGAGATGAGCACGTTCCTCGAAATCGTCGAAAAACACTACGGCAAGAAGCCGATCATCTACACGTCGCTCGACTTCTTCGAAGATAATGGTTTGTCGGGTTTCCGCGGCTACCCCTATTGGCTGCGCTCTGTCGCCGGGCATCCGCGCCAGAAATACGGCAGCCATCCCTTCACCTTCTGGCAGTATACCGGAACGGGCGTCGTGCCGGGCATGGCCGGAAACGCCGACATCAACGTCTTCAACGGCTCCGAAGCCGCGTGGAAGAAGTGGTTGCGGCAGAACACCCGTTGACACCGGGCCTGCCGCCTGCTTTTCGACACAGCCAATAACGAATGCCTGCAACCGCTGGTAATCTTTTCGGAAGGATGGCGATGCGATTGCGCTTTGGACTTCTCGCGGCGCTGCTCCTGAGCGCCGTGCCGGCCGCGGCACAGCAATGCGGCGGCGATTTCGAGGCATGGAAGCAGGGCGTGGCGGCGGAGGCCAGGGCGGACGGCGTCGGCGCTGCCGGCCTTGATGCGCTGGAAAACGCCACCCTCGATGAGAAGGCGTTGGCACGCGACCGCGCCCAGGGCGTCTTCACCCAGACCTTCATCGAATTCTCGAACCGCATGATCTCGTCCCATCGGCTGAAGCAAGGTGCGGCCAATCTGCACAAATATGCCGAGGTCTTTGCCCGCGCGGATCGCGAATACGGCGTCCAGGCGCCGGTCATTGCCGCTTTCTGGGCCCTTGAAACCGATTTTGGCGCCGTGCAAGGCGATTTTCACACACTGAATGCGCTGGTGAGCCTCTCGTATGACTGCCGCCGCCCGCAGTTGTTCCGGCCGCAGATCGTTCCGCTGCTGATCTTGATCGATCGCGGCGTGGTGCCGGCCGACGTGACCGGTGCCTGGGCCGGCGAGATCGGCCAGACGCAGATGTTGCCTTCCGACTATCTCGGCCACGGCGTCGACGGCGACGGCGATGGCCTGGTCGACCTGCGCGGCAGCGCGCCGGACGTGATCATGAGCACGGCCAGCAAGATCCAGTCGCGCGGCTGGAAGCGCGACCAGCCCTGGATCGAGGAAGTCCGTGTGCCCGACAACTTGCCGTGGGAGCAGACAGGGCGCACCAACAAGCTGCCGTTGACGCAATGGAGCCAGTGGGGCGTTACCAGGCCCGACGATACGCCGCTTCTCGACAACGGCCTGAAGGCCGGCCTGGCGCTACCCATGGGTCGCAAGGGGCCAGCCTTCCTGACCTACGACAATTTCGACGTCTATCTCGAGTGGAACCAGTCCTTTACCTATGCCCTGACAGCGGCAAATCTTGCCGCCCGGCTGGGGGGCGCTCCGCGATTCGATCCGCGCAACCCCGACCCGGGCCTCGACGGCGACCAGATGAAGGCGCTACAGACCAAGCTCGAGGCGAGAGGCTATGACGTCGGCACCGTCGACGGCATCCTCGGCACCAACACCCGCGAAGCGATCCGCAAGGAGCAGATGCGGCTGGGCTTGCCGGTCGACGGCTGGCCGACGCCGGAGCTGCTGGCCAGGCTGTGAGGGTGGTGAATGGTAAAAGAATAGCACCGGAGCCGCACTTGAGCACCAGAGCTACCACCATTCACTATTCACATCACCGCCTCGCAAGCAGGAAATCGATGAAGGCTCGCAGCGGCGTGGGAACCTGCCGGGAACTCGCGTGGTATAAATAAAAGCCCGGAAATCTCGGCGACCAGGCTTCGAGAAAGCGGATAAGCTTTCCCGCTTCGATCCACGGCCGGACCTGATATTCCAGCATGTACGCCACGCCGACCCCATCCAGAACCGCCCCCATCATCAGGTCCGTATCGTTTACCGTCAGGCCGCCGCTGACGGCCACTTCCAGGGCACGTTGGCCCTGGGCGAACTCCCAGCGGTAGAGATTGCCGCCGCTCGGCCACTGGAAATTGATGCACTGGTGCTGATGCAGGTCCGCGGGATGGCGGGGTATCGGGCGATGCTCCAGATAGCTCGGCGCCGCCACTGCGGCCATCTCGAGTTCCTCGCTGAGCTTCACCGCCACCATGTCCTTGTGCAGCCGCTCACCCAGTCTGATTCCGGCATCGAAGCGACCTTCGACGATGTCGGTGAGCATGTCGTCAACGATGATGGTGAGGGCGATATCGGGATAGGCGCGGCGGAAGTCACCGAGGATCGGCGCGATGAAACGCGTGGCGGCAATGCGCGGAACATTGATGCGCAGCGAGCCTGCCGGCCGGCCGCGTGATGCATGCGCGTCGGCGACGGCCCCTTCCAGTTCGCTGAACGCCGGCGCGATGCGGGCAAACAGCTTCTCGCCCTCAGCGGTCGGCGACATGCTGCGCGTGGTGCGGTTGAGCAGGCGGACACCGAGACGCTCTTCCAGCCCGCGTATCGTCTGGCTGAGTGCTGGAGGCGAAATTCTGAGCTTGGCCGCGGCGCGGACAAAGCTGCCCTCTTCGATGATTGTTGCAAATGCCGTGAGTTCGGAAAACTCGGTTCCGCGCATTATGTACCCCAGGCTTAATAAGTCAGTTACATAATAGGCTATTCTCTGAGCAATAGCATGCCCCTAGCTGTCGCTGGAACGCCGCTCGATCGGGGCGGCCGTATCCAGACGGAAGGAACAGCCATGCATCGTCCACTCGAAGGCAAAACCGCACTTGTGACCGGCAGTTCGCGCGGCATCGGACGCGCCATCGCGGAGGGGCTCGCAACCAAGGGTGCTGCCGTGGTCGTCAACTATGTCGGCAACGAGAAAGCCGCCAGGGAAGTCGTTGCCGCCATTGAAGGGAATGGCGGAAAAGCCGTCGCCATCCAGGCGGACGTCTCCAGCATCCCCGATATTCGCAGGCTGTTCGACGAAACCGAAAGGCAGATGGGGCCGATTGACATCGTCGTCGCCAATGTCGGCGTCGCCGTCATAAAGCCGCTCGTCGAGGCTACCGAAGCGGACTTCGATCATGTGTTCGGCACCAATGCCAAGGGCACCTTCTTCACGCTTCAGGAGGCGGCGCGCCGCGTTCGCGACGGTGGCCGCATCATTGCCGTCTCCACTGGTGGAACCAAGATGTTCTTCACGCAGACGGCGCTCTATTTCGGCAGCAAGGGAGCCGTCGAGCAGTTCGTCCGCGTCCTCTCGCGCGAACTCGGCCCGCGCGCCGTTACCGTGAATGCGCTGTCGCCAGGCTTCACCGACACCGACCTGCTTCCGGAGCGGGACCGGGCCGTGGCCGCAGGCATGTCGCCCTTCGGCCGGATCGGAGCACCGCGCGACGTCGCCGATGTCGCGGTTTTCCTGGCTTCGGACGAAGCTCGCTGGCTGACCGGCGAGAACATCCAGGCCGGCGGCGGAGTAGCCTGACTACTCGGGGGCGAAGGGTGAAGGGTGAAGGGTGACGATTCACCGAAGCGGACGGAACGCAAGAACCGCTTCCATTCACCATCAACTAATCCGCCATCGTCTCCAGGCTGGCAAACCCCTGCGGTGCATCGCCTTCGTCGAATGGCGTCGCCACCTCGACGAAAGTATCGGGATAGAAGCCGTTGAACCGTGTCCGGAGCGACAGCGAATAGGCGCCGATATGGCCGATCTCGATCCAGTCACCGGTATCGACGGTTTCGGGCAGCCAGAACGGCCGCGACAGTATATCGACGGAATCGCAGGTCGCACCACAGACCTTGAACGGCACGATGGTCTTGTCCTCGCCATTGCGCGAGCGGATCGCCGGATCGGGGATGAAGCGTGCCGGCAGCGTGATCTTGCCGGTCCATGAATCCGACAGCGACGCCCAGATGCCGTCATTGATGTAGAGCCTTTTGCCCTTGCGCAGCAGCACGCGCACGATCAGCGACAGGCAGCGCGCCACGATCACCCGGCCGGGCTCGGCCACCAGCTGCATCTGGTCGAATTGGTACTCCTGGAGGTCGCCCGACAGCCGCGACATGATCTGGCCGAGCGACGGCATTTCCGGCTTGCGGCTGTTCGGATCATGACCGTATTCGGCGGGAAAGCCGCCGCCGACATCGAGCCCGGCAATATCGAAGCCGACGCGGTTGCGCACCCAGTCGGCGGAGGCCAGCGCCCGCTCGTAAGTGTCGGGATCCTCGATCTGGCTGCCGACGTGAAAGCACAGCCCGACCTTGTAGCCGGTCCGGTTCAGCCGTTCGGCCAGTTCGACCGCGTTGGCCGGTCCGGCGCCGAACTTCTTCGACAGTTCGTAGGCCGCCGAGCCTTTCGTCTGGATGCGCACGAACACGGTGATGGCGCCCGGATCGATGTCGAGAGCCCGCACCACCCTGGTCAGCTTGGTGAGCTCGTCCTCATGGTCGAGCGAAATGACGCGAATGGCGTATTTTTCCAGCGCCAGCCTGATGTCCGACTGCGCCTTCACCGGGTGCATGTAGAGCATCTCGGCGTCCGGCGAGACGGCGCGCACGGCGGCGAATTCGCCGGGTGAGGCCACATCGAAGGCGCTGACGCCGGCCTCGACCAGCGCATTGAGCACGATCTGCTCGCCATTGGTCTTGACCGCATAGGCGGTCTTGCCGGGAAACATGCCCATGAACTGTTTGGCGTCCGCCTTCAGCACCTGCGGGCGGAAGCAATAGATCGGATCGTCCGGGCGAAGCGCCAGCGCTGCCTCGCGGGCATTTTCGAATCGCTGCATGGACGAATCCCTTGACTGAGGCTGCGCACAATTAATCCAAGCTAGCGGCTAATGAAAACAATTCTATGTCTCGCCGCCCCGGCTTCGCGGCGCTACGCCGTTCTGTGCGCCGGTTATGAGCGAGCTAGGCCATCACTCAGGTTTCGGGTGGCCCTTGCCGCCGGACCGGGTAGAGCGTGAACAGATGCCTGAAGAGAGCAAGGCATCTCGTCTGGGAGGACGACCAATGGCGATAGCTGCCACCACCACGATGCGCGGGCCGATGGTGCTCAAGGACTGGGCGCAACTTCTGCTGCTCGGCGCCATCTGGGGCGGTTCGTTCTTCTTTGCCCGGATTGCGGTGTCGGAACTTCCTCCGCTGGTGCTGGTGCTGTTTCGCGTCACCATCGCGGCGACCGCGTTGCAGCTCTACCTTGCGGTTCGCGGTCCATCCTTTCGCCTCGCCTTCCCACATGCCGGACTGTTCTTCCTGCTGGCGCTCGCCAACAATGTCATCCCTTTCTCGCTGATCTTTGCCGGCCAGACCGAGCTCGGCGCCGGTGTCGCCTCGGTGCTTAATTCGACCACGCCGTTCTGGACGCTGATCCTCGCCAACGCCCTGACCAGCGACGAAAAACTGTCATGGAACAAGCTTGCCGGCATCGCCCTCGGTATCGCGGGAACGGCGGTGATGATCGGTCCTGGACTGATTGCCGGGCTCGGCGGCCCGGTCTGGGCGAAATTCGCGCTCATCGGTGCCTCGGTCTCCTATGCGGTTGCGCTGATGATTGCCCGCCGCTTCAAGGGTGTGCCGTCACCGGTCATTGCCGCCGGACAATTGACCTGCTCGACCATCATCATGATCCCGGTCGTTCTGTTCACCTATGACGCTGCCACTCTGTTTTCGGCTTCGCCGCCGGTATGGGCGGCGGTGCTGGCGCTGGCGCTGCTGTCGACCGCCTTCGCCTACATCCTCTATTTCAACCTCGTCGCCTCGGCCGGCGCCACCAACGCCTCGCTGGTCACGCTCATCGTGCCGGCCAGTGCGATCCTGCTCGGCTTGCTGTTCCTGGGCGAGCGGCTCGAACTGTTCGAATTGGGCGGCATGGCGCTGATTGCGCTCGGCCTCGTCACCATCGACGGTCGCTTGTTCGGGCGGCGTTAGAGCATGTTCCCCAACTCTCAGCTCGAAATCGATTCCGATTTCCGCTGCGGTAGCGCTGCCATTCTCGTTGTTGCCCCGGCTTCGCCACAAATTATTCACAGGTCCAACGCCGGCTTTTGACCAAGAGTTTCAATACCTAACGGCAAACGGCAGGTCGCAAATTCCACAATCTCGTCGCATTGCAGCAAAGTTTCTGCTTGCCTGTGGCACAAATGACCCTAGACTCTCGCCATAGCTCTTAAGAGGAGGCTATGACATGGGACTGACGAGGCCGATCAACGCATTGATGATTTGTGCTGCGTTTGCATTCATCGGCGCCCTCATTATGGGCGTCCTTCCATAAGGCCGCTGAGCGGGGGAAGACCAGCACCGAATATTACAAACCATTGAAAAGGCCGGGCATTTTGCCCGGCCTTTGCATTCCCCCGATCTTTGACATTTCAAAAAGGAGCTTGCCGCCTTACGCCGCGGCGGATCCCGCCGCCTCGACTTCGTGCGACCTGATGCCGATCATGTGGCAGATGGCGAAGACCAGATCGGCCCGGTTCATCGTATAGAAGTGGAAATCGCCGACGCCACGCTCGACCAGGTCCAGCACCTGCTCGGCGGCCACGGCAGATGCCACCAGCGCATGCGTTTGCGGATCGTTCTGCAGCCCATCGAAACGCTCGGCCAGCCATGCCGGCACCAAGGCGCCGCACCGCGCCGAGAAGTTGGCGACCTGGGTGAAATTGTGCACCGGCAATATGCCCGGCACGATTGGTATGTAGATGCCGGCCCGCCGTGCCCGCTCGACATAGCGCTCATAGAGATCGTTGTCGAAGAAGAACTGGGTGATCGCCCGCGTCGCCCCATTGTCGGCCTTGCGCTTCAGCATGTCGAAATCGGTGGCGAAATCCGGACTCTCCGGATGTTTTTCCGGATAGGCCGAGACCGATATGTCGAAATCGCCGGCGCCCTTCAGCGCATCGACCAATTCGGCGCCATTGGCATAGCCTTCCGGGTGCGGCCGGTAAGCCGCGCCGACCCCCTCGGCCGGATCGCCGCGCAGGGCGACGAAACGCTTGACGCCCATATCGGCGAACTCCCGGATCACCGCATCGACCTCGTGGCGTGCCGCGTCGACGCAGGTCATGTGCGCCGCCGGCGTCAGCGACGTTTCGTTGAGGATGCGCTTGACGGTGCGGGCCGTGCGCTCGCGGGTCGAACCACCGGCGCCATAAGTGACCGAGACGAATTTCGGCTTGAGCGGCTCCAGCCGGGTGACCGTGTCCCACAGCCTTGCTTCCATCTCGTCGTTTTTCGGCGGAAAGAACTCGAACGACACCCTGACCTTGTCGCCGATGTCGGGACGGCGGGAGAAGCGGAACTGGTTCATCAGGCGGTTTCCCCTATCGGATACGCATTGGCCGGTTGTCTGTCGTTGGAAGGCTCGGCAATCAGCATGCGCCGATCGCGGCCGAGCCAGAGTTTGACGGTGAGCTTGGCCTCGTTGCCACCGCGCGGTTCGAATTCCTGGCTGTCCTCGAGGTCGAGGCCGGCCTCGGAGAACCAGTCGGCGATTTGCCGGTCGGAAAAGCCGAGGCGCATATGCGCGTGCTCCTCGCGCAAGAACTCCAGCGTGTGCGGCGCGAAATCGACGATCACCAGCCGGCCGGCCGGGCGCAACAGACGCGCCGCCTCTCGGATGGCGCGGGCAGGATCGTCGAGATAGTGCAGCACCTGATGGATGGTAACGAGATCGAAGGCGTCGCGTTCGACCGGCGGCGCGAAAATGTCGCCCTGCCGCACCTGCGCATTCGAAACGCCGGCCTTGTCGAGATTGGCGCGCGCCACCGTCAGCATTTCGCGCGACATGTCGATGCCGATACCGCGCCGATAGAGCGGCGAAAAGATCTCGAGCAGTCGTCCGGTGCCGGTGCCGAGATCGAGCATCGACTGGAACGGCCGCTTGCCGACGAGCTTGATGAGAGCTGCTTCGACGGCGCGGTCCGGCACATGCAGCGAGCGGATATGGTCCCAGCTTGCGGCGTTGACCGAGAAATATTCGGCAGCCCGGTCCTGCCGTTTGCGCTTGACCGCAGCCAGCCGTTCGAGATCACGCTCGACCTGCGGATCGGCGCCGCGGATGCCGGAGACCAGCCTGAGCACAAAATCGCGCGACGTGTCGGAATCCGAAAGCCGGAAGAAAGCCCACGAGCCCTCCTGGTAGCGGCCGATCAGCCCTGCCTCCAGCAGCAATTTCAAATGGCGCGAGACGCGCGGCTGCGACTGGCCGAGGATTTCGGTGAGATCTGAAACGGTCAGATCGCCGCGCGACAGCAGCGCCAATATACGCAGCCGGCTGGATTCGGCAGCCGCCTTCAATGTATCTACCATCGTGTCGAGAGCGACATGCATGCGAGCATTCTCTTTGAAAAGATATAAACATATGTTTATGTCGGTTTTGATGGGTTTGCAAGCGCTATGTCGCTTCCGGACAAGAAAATGACGCATGCGCAGCGGATCGCGCAAAGCCGGATGCATCGAGGCGAGGCCCATGTTCGAAACGCGCAGCGGCGAAAAGCTCCTGGAAACCGACCCGGCAACGATGCCGCCGGATGGCCATGTCGTCTTCATCGGCCGCATCGCTTCGCCTTGGATCACGCGGGAGACTTGCCCCAAAAACATGGAGGCCGCGCGGGAGACGGGACAGCCGGCGCACTTGGTCATCGACCCGCTTTATCGTGATGGCCTGCTTGGGCTGGAACGCGCCAGCCACGTGATCGTCCTGTCCTGGCTGCACCATGCGCCGCGGCAACTGATTGTCCAGAAACCCCGCCATGCCACAGAGCCGAAAGGCGTCTTTTCGCTGCGCTCCCCTGCCCGGCCGAATCCTGTCGGACTGCATGTCGCCAGGCTGGTTGCCGTCGATATCGATACCGGCCGCATCGATCTCGATGCCATCGACGTGCTCGACGGCACGCCGGTCATCGACATCAAGCCCTACTTCGCCTCGACCGATGCCTTCGCCGAGGCGACCATGGCCGGGCGGGACGAGTCGTCCAGATCGGACGGGCAGTGAGCGCCCCGACCGGCCGCCGCCGCGCCATCGCCAAGGCACTGACAGCGCTCCTGCCGCTGGCGCCCTATGCCGACATGGAAAAGATCCGTTCCGATGCCGGCGCCGTGCACATGAAGACCTTACCACCGAGCATTGCGGTGTGGCTGGCGACGATAGCGCATATTCGCCACGCCCATACCGACTACGAAAAGCTGCTGGCCGAAGGCTATGACCGCGATTCCGCGCGCTTCTTCGTCATCGAGCAAACCAACATCGTGCTAACCCGCTGGCGTGCCACCCGTCTGCTCGATGACGAGGACGAGGAATAGAGCGATGGCAGATACACGCGTCGAGTTCTACGGCGCCCCCCTCTGTCCTGCCGACGTCAGTCCGGCAACATCGGAACTTTCAAAGCCAGAAACAAAAAAACCGCCTCGGAGGGCGGATCGTTGGAGCCAATTAGCACCATGCCGAAATTAGTAGCATAGCTGCCGGCACAAAGCAAGAACAAAATACGCAGCGCGCGGCTTTGCCTGGCTTTGCCGCCTTGCCTAGAAAACAATCAGGCCCGGTAAATCCACTGCTCCGGCACGCGCACCGAAATCTCCTCGCCGGCAGTGATCGTGCCGGGCTTCTCGACCCAGGCGACGAGCCCGCGCAACCGCTTCGCTGCTTTCGGGAACAGCAGCGCGCCGGCCTCGACGTCGGCTATCCCGGCATGCTCGGCGACCGACCTGCCCGCGATCCGGCAAGGCCCGTTCTGCGCGTCGACCTTGACGGTTGCGCCGCCTTTGAAGAACAGCAGCGTGCCGGATGGCAACATCGAGAGGTGCGGCAGGCCTTCGATCACGAGATTGGCGCCGATCCATTCCGGCTTGATCTCGGCGATGCCCATCCGTTCGGCGACGATTGCCAGTTCGTCCGCCGCCACGATCGACAATTGCCGCTCGTTGCGCATCTCGGTGCCGCGCGGATACCAGGGCTCGCGCCCGCCGGAGCGCCGCGTCGTGCCGGCGTGGAAATCGCCATCGATGCCGTCGAAGCCGAGCTGCAACGTATCCACTGCCCGTGTCTCGAAATGATCGAACGGTGCGAGGTAAAGCGCTGCCACCCTGGCGGCGAGTTTTCGCGCGGGCACGATCTCGACCGGAGTTTCGGCTTCGGGAAAAAGATCCGGCATGGGTTCGTGCCTCGCGTGATACGCGCAATTAGCCGCGGTCAGCTCATCAGGTCCAGTCGAAAGCGCTGATGCTCCGATCAAGCGGACTGATGCGATTGCCAGGCGCGCTCCAATGCCTGTGCCGTCCGCGCCGAAATAGTCAGAGCATGCGCAACAGCGCACCGCCGATCGAGTAGCCGGCGCCGAACGCGCAGAGCAGGCCGTAGTCGCCGGCCTTCATGTCGGCATGGTTCTCCGACAGGGCGATGATGGCGCCGGCGGCGGCGGTGTTGCCGAGGCGCTCCAGCACCATCGGCGCGCGGTCATGGTCGACGTCATGGCCGAACGACAGTTTCAGGATCATGGCGTTCATCCGCGCATTGGCCTGATGCAGCCAGAAGCGCCGGATCGCTTGCGGCGTCAGCCCGTGCTCGGCCAGGAACTCGACGATGAATTTGTGGCCGGCAACGGTGACTTCCTTGAACACCTTGTTGCCGATCTGCTTGATCAGATTGCCTTCCAGATCGATCATATACGGATCGTCCTGGGTGGCGCGGGTATGATAACCGAGATTGGTGCGGATGCTGTTCGACATCTGCGTCCAGGTACGCGTATCCAGCACCTCGAATCGGCCCGGCCGCTTCTCGCCCTGGGCGAGCCCTTCGACGACCATCGACACGGAAGCGTCGCCAAAGATGAAATGCGTCTGCCGGTCGCGAAAATTGAGATGGCCGGTGATGATCTCCGGCGTCGTCACCAGCACGCGTTTGTGCGCCCCTGCCCGCACCAGGTTGACGGCGATGTGCAACGCGGCCGCCGCCGAAGAGCAGCCAAGCCCCATGTCGAAACCGGCGCCCTTCGTGCCCAGTGCCTGCTGCATTTCGATGGCGATCGCCGGATAGGGCCGCTGATGATGCGAGGCCGAGCAGATCACCAGGTCGATATCCCCTGGCTTTAGCCCGGCATGATCGAGCGCCTTGCTGGCCGAGGCGATGCCGAATTCGGCCTCCAGCGACAGCGCATCGTCGGGCCGCGCCGGGAAGCGCGGCGCCATGCGGGTCGGGTCGAGGATGCCCTCCCGTTCGATGACATGGCGGGTCTGGACGCCCGAGGCATGGACGATGAAGGCACTGTCCGATTTCTGCAGCAGCGGCTCGCCGGACACCTCGCGGCGGACGTTCTCCATGTCCACCCAGCTGTTGAAGCTGGCGACGAGTTCCTCATTGGTGATCGAAGCCTCGGGGATTTCAACGCCGATGCCGCTGATGATGACGCGATGCATTTTCAGTTCGTCCCGTGCGCAGGCGTTGCGGCTTCATGTCGCGCCGCAAAAAGCTCGGCGCAACCTCTTTTGCACCTAGCCAGTTTATGCCGGCTTAAATCAAGTCCCTGGAAAGGGTCTAAAAGTTCCTAAGCAGCGCGCCGCGCCACGATGAAGAGACGGGGAAAGCGCAGCAACACCTTGCCGCTTGCCGTTTTCGGATAGGCTTCGCTGATCCCGGCCGTGTAGCGCTTCAGGAAAAGCTGCCGCTCGTCTTCGTCGAGCGGATCGAGGAACGGCTTCAGCCCCGTCGACTTCACCCATTCGACGATCGCCTCGGCATCGGCCAGCGGATGGTTGTAAATCGTGTGCCAGATATCGAGCCGATCCGAGAACGGCGACAGAAGGTCGTAATAGAACGAGACCGGCGGCAGCGGCGCGCGAGCCGCGCGCTCGAGCTTTTCGGTGAACGGCATCTCGGCCGCGGTCTCGCGCATCAGCCGGTGCGAGGGCTCAGCCATGTTGTCCGGCATCTGCACGGCAAGCGCGCCGCCGGGAGCCAAGAATCCCATCAGCCGCTGGAAGACTGCCGGATGCTCCGGCAGCCACTGGAACACCGCGTTAGCGAAGATCACGTCGACGGGTTCGGTCGGCTGCCACGCCGCCGCATCCGCCAGCGCAAAGCTGACGCCGGGCAGGCGCGCCTTGGCCTTCTCGATCATGTCGGGCGAGGTATCGAAGCCGCTGATTTGCGCCTGCGGCCAGCGCTCGACCAGCAATTCGGTCGAATTGCCCGGTCCGCAGCCAATATCGACCACCAGGCGCGGTTCTGGCACCGGCACCTGTGCAACGAGATCGCGCGCCGGCCGCGTGCGCTCATCCTCGAATTTCAGGTAGAGGGCGGCGGACCAGTCTTTTCCTGTTTTGAAAGTTAACTTTCCGCCCCGTGAATCTTTCTGTGCCGTCATAACGACTCGCCGCCATGCGTTGATTGACGTTCACGCATATTGCGTAGACCCTTTGACCATGAAAATGGGATTCCAAGAGACTCAAGCAGCATACGACAGCGGTTCGCAAAGCGCGAGAATCTGGACGGAGCGGTGGGCGTCAGAATGGCTATACTGCCCCAACTGCGGGAATTCGCGCCTGACGCAGTTTCCGGCAAATCTCCCTGTTGCCGATTTTTACTGCGATAAGTGCGATGATCAATACGAACTAAAAAGCGCAAAGAAACCGTTCGGCAGAAAACTCGCCAATGGTGCGTATAGCAGAAAAATCGAGCGGCTGAATTCGTCAACGAACCCCAACTTTTTTCTACTCAAATACGATTTTAACCAGCGACTGGTGGAGTCCGTCTGCGTTATCCCAAAACATTTTTTCACGCCAGCAATCGTAGAACGCAGGACGCCGCTCTCCCAAGCAGCACGCCGCGCCGGCTGGATTGGTTCGAATATCCTTCTTAGCCGGGTCCCTGAAGCGGGAAGAATCCACCTTGTCAGAAACGGTGTGATCACCTCGAAAGAAGAGGTTTTGGCAGCTTGGAAGCGAACTGTGTTCCTACGCGATGCGCCCCACGACACCAGGGGATGGCTCGTTGAGGTCATGCGATGTATCGAGTCGATCGGCACAGACGAATTTGACATCGACCAGGCCTACGCATTTGAGCCACAGTTGGCTCTCCTTTACCCGAACAACCAGAATATTAGACCTAAAATCCGTCAACAACTTCAGTTTCTTCGCGACAAGGGATATCTTAGGTTCCTGTCCCGTGGTCGATATCAGGTAGCGCGATAACGCAGGTGATCTACGTCAGATCGTTTTTGGTCAGGTCTAAGAATGGCTTGGTATCTCAACAACTACAGATGTTATAAATGTCACAGGTATTGGGCTACTGATTGGTCCTGCGCCTGTGACGACGAGTGTCCATATTGCCAAGCGCGCAATGCGACAGCCATCGATAGCGTCGATCTGACCAACATTGTGGTTCAAGAGAACGACGCGTTTATAGTCCTTAACTCGCCACCGACGGCAGAACACCACCCCGACTACCGGGAAGTTGCGCGGTTCTCTTCAGCCAAACTCGCCGAGGACTTCATAGAGACACTCGACAGAGAATTCTAAACGAGGCGCACGGACTATCTTGTCAGCCGCTTATACGTCATGCGGTGCGGGTTGACCGCGTCCGGCCCGAGTCTACGGATCTTGTCCTGCTCGTAATCCTCGAAATTGCCTTCGAACCATTCGACATGGCTGTCGCCCTCGAAGGCGAGGATGTGCGTCGCCAGACGATCGAGGAACATGCGGTCGTGCGAGATGATGACGGCGCAGCCGGCGAAGTTTTCTAGCGCGTCTTCGAGTGCGGCCAGCGTTTCGGTATCGAGATCGTTGGTCGGTTCGTCGAGCAGCAGCACATTGCCGCCGGTCTTCAGCATCTTGGCCAGATGCACACGGTTGCGCTGGCCGCCGGACAGGTTGCCGACCTTTTGCTGCTGATCGCCGCCGCGAAAGTTGAACGACGCGCAATAGGCGCGCGTGTTGGCCTCGAACTTGCCGAGCTTGACCACTTCGGCGCCGCCCGAGATTTCTTCCCAGACGGTCTTGGTCGGGTCGAGCGCGTCGCGGCTCTGGTCGACATAACCGAGCTTGACCGTCTCGCCGACGCGAATGGTGCCGGCGTCCGGCTTTTCCTGGCCGGTGATCATGCGGAACAGCGTCGTCTTGCCGGCGCCGTTCGGGCCGATGACGCCGACGATGCCGCCCGGCGGCAGCTTGAATTCGAGGTCGTCGATCAAAAGCGTGTCGCCAAAGCCCTTCGACAGGCCCTCGACCTCGATCACTACATTGCCGAGCCGCTCGCCATGCGGAATGACGATCTGCGTGTCGCTCGGACGCCGCTTGTCGGCTGCATCCAGCAGATCCTGGAAGGCCTGGATACGGGCCTTCGACTTGGTCTGCCGGGCTTTCGGGCTGGACTGTATCCACTCGCGCTCGCGGCCGATCGCCCGCTGGCGGGCATCGTCCTCGCGGCCTTCCTGCTTGAGCCGCTTGGCCTTGGCTTCGAGATATTTGGTGTAGTTGCCTTCGTACGGGATACCGCGGCCGCGATCGAGCTCGAGGATCCAGCCGGTGACATTGTCGAGGAAGTAGCGGTCGTGGGTGATGATCATCACCGCGCCTGGATAGGCACGCAGATGCTTTTCCAGCCACGCCGTCGTCTCGGCGTCGAGATGGTTGGTCGGCTCGTCGAGCAGCAGCAAATCGGGCTGGCGCAGCAAGAGCTGGCAGAGCGCGACACGGCGGCGCTCGCCGCCCGACAGCTTGGTGACATCGGCCTCCTTGGGCGGACAGCCGAGCGCTTCCATCGCCATCTCGACCTGCTGTTCGAGATCCCAGAGGTTGAGCCGGTCCATCTCGTCCTGCAGCTTGGCCGACTCGTCCGCCGTCTCGTCGGAATAGTTCATCATCAATTCGTTGTAGCGCTCGATGATGGCGGTCTTGGCCGCGACGCCTTCCATGACGTTTTCGAACACGTTCTTGTTCGGATCGAGCGCCGGCTCCTGCGCCAGGTAACCGACGGTAGCACCCTCGGCCAGCCAGGCCTCGCCGCTCCACTCCTTGTCGATGCCGGCCATGATCTTGAGGATCGTCGACTTGCCGGCGCCGTTGGGGCCGAGGATGCCGATCTTGGCGTCCGGGTAGAAGGACAGATGGATGTTCTCGAGCACCTTCTTGGTGCCGTAGGCCTTGTTGAGGCCGGCCATGTGATAGATGAACTGGCGTGCCACGCGCGCTTTCCCTGAAAAGTCGACTGATGTCGGATTGAATGGAAGTTGGGGGCTATGTAAGCGATGCGGCCCCGAACGGCAAACAGTTTTGGCCCCAAGCGGATTTGGTCGCACCCACAAACGCTTAGCCGCTTCATTTCGTGCCGGCACCCAGGCGAAAGCTCCGGTTAACCATTCCGCGTCAAACAATGTTGGATAGGAAATCGCTGGCAGCCGCGATTTCGGGGAGAGAGATCGGGCCGTGTTGAACAGTTTCCTGCTTTTTGCCGAAGCGGTTCTCTATTTCGGCATCATGGTCACGCTTTTCCGGTTCAGGGGCCGCATCGGCCTCGGCGTCTTTGTTTGCGCCCTTGGCGTCATGCATTTCCTGGAAACCTATCTCGCCAGCGTCTTCTACGTCGCGCTGCCGTTCGGCATGGTATCGCCGGGTTCGGCCGTGCTCTTTTCCGGCAAGCTGGTCATGCTGCTCCTGCTCTACATCAAGGAGGACGCGGCAACTGTCCGCCAGCCGATCTACGGCCTGCTGCTCGGCAATGCCCTGATGATCGGGCTCGTGCTGATCCTGCGCCTGCACGACATCGCACCGCTGCCCGACGGCAAGCTTCCCGACATCGGCTTCATCGACGAGATGGGCTGGCTGATGGTGTGGGGCACGACGCTGCTGTTCGTCGACGCCATCCTGGTCATTCTGCTCTATGAAAAGCTCGGCAAATATCTGCGCAAGGCGCTTTTCACCCGCATCCTGGTCTGCGTCGCCTGCGTGCTCACCTTCGACCAGGCAGGTTTTTTCACGGCGCTGCATTTCGTCACCGGTGCGCCGGTCGCCGTGTTTTTCGGCGGCTGGTTCGCCAAGATGGCAGCGGCCGTGGTCTACAGCACCATGCTGGTCACCTATATCAGGTGGTTCGAGGCGCGGCAGGTGCCGGCGCCGCGCGGGCTTTCCGACATTTTCGACACGCTGACCTATCGCGAGCGCTATGAGGCGCTGGTCGAGCATGTCGGTCGCGACGGCCTCACCGGCCTCCTGCACAGGGGGCGCTTCGACAGCGACGGCGAGGCCGCCGTGGCCACCAGCCTGCGGACCGCCAGGCCGCTCAGCCTGCTGATCATCGATGTCGACCATTTCAAATCGATCAACGACCGCTTCGGCCATGCCGAGGGCGACAGGGTGCTGAAAGCCCTGGCAATTTTGCTTGGCGAACTTGTCGGGACCGACGATCAATTGTTCAGGATCGGCGGCGAGGAATTCGCCATCCTCGGCTGGCGTCCGCAGCCGCTCGCCAGACTGCTGGGCGAGACCGTCAGGCAAGCGGTCAAGACGTCCGCGAGCACCAGCCGGTTCGACATTACCGTCAGCGCCGGCATCTCGACGGTCAGCGAGACGACCCGTTGCCTTGCCGATCTCTTCGCGCTGGCCGACCAGCGTCTCTACAAGGCCAAATCCACGGGACGCGATCGCGTTGTCGGCGAACCGGGCGGCAACGAAGCAGACGGGCGCAACACATGGACCAGGCCGGAGCGCAGCGCCGGCGCGTAACGCTACCCTGGCCTGCGATTGGCTCAATCAGGGTTGTTTGCGCCGCTGCCATGCGCCGATCGCAACCGAAACCGCCATCAGCGCGATCGCCAGCCATTTCAACGCGGTAATAATCGGGCCGGCTTCGATGTCGTAGGCAATGAACAGAAGAATGCCCGGTACCAGCAGGCCGCAGAGCACGAGCGTGATCCGGTTGATCTGCCATGACACTTTTGCCGCAAGCGCCTGATCGCCGGGCACGGCGACAAGTGCGGCCCGCATTGCCTTCGGCGCCACCAGCGCGGTCGAAAGACGCAGCGAGATAGGCAGGCCGATGCCGATGATCAGCAAGGCGCATGCCGCTAGGAGCAGCGAAAACTTCTGCGCACTGGTTTCGGCCGGTAGCGGGAACAGCAGCGCCGCCAGCGGCAGGAAGATACAGAATATCCCGAACGCGGCGATGGCGATGAAGATCGCCGCGTTGACCAGCGTGAACAATTGGTACGTGCCGCCGTCGACGGGTTTGGCGAGCGTGGCCATGCGCGCCCACTCCACTTCGGTGTAGGAAAAGCCCGGCCACTCCATATGGCCGTCGCGGGTCGCCGTCATGCCCTTGGCCCAGAACGCCAACCGCGCCAGCGCGCCGCTCGTCACGCCACTCATCGCCACCCCCTGCGAATGATACCCCCCGGGATCATACCATCCCCGGTGCAAAGCGACAGTCGCGTACGGCCTGTTTACTGGAACCCGACGGCATCGACCGCGCCCTTCGGGCAGCCGGCCTTGGCTGTCGGCGCCGAGGCAAGCAGCAGGGCACCGAGCGAGGCGTTCGACGCAATCGGGCCGGTCAGGCCGAGCGTCAGCTCGCCGATCAGCCGCCTGCCGTTCGAGGGATCGACCACGCAGGAAACGCGGACCCGGTCGCCCGCGCCTTTGCCGAAGGTAACGTCGAAGGTGCTGCGGATCTGATCGGATGTCAGTTGCTTGCCGATGTTCTTGATGAAGAGATCGCGCACCGGCGAAGCATTCATCGCGCGCATCAGGTTCAAGGCGTCGGAGAAATACTCCTGCTGGCTCTTGCCGTAGCAGGTGCCGTGCTTGATCCATTCATGCCTTTCGAGGGCGGACGCGGTGCCGGGCATCACCTGGTCGAGTTCCGATCGCGTTTTCGGGTCGAGGGTGACCGGCGGCAAATCCCGCCAGTGTGCCGGATCGTCGTTCGCCTTGTCGCTTGCCGCGACCTGGCAATAGAAATTTCCGTTCGGCTGCGGCCACAATCCATGCAAGGTGAAGTGGGTCGCATCGAAACCGGCGGCGGTCTGCGCCCGGCATTCGGTCTTGCTGGATTTGGTCTCACAGAAAGCAGGCTGCCAGCTCAGCGCGAAGACATATTCCGGCTTTCCGGACGCCGATGGCTTGTTCGGCTCGGCAGGCGCCGGTGCAGCAGGCATCGTCGACGCGCTGTCGCCCGAAACGTGACCGCAGCTGATCTTGACCCAGCGGCGCTCCGGATCGGCGCCCGGCACGCGAATGAGATAGTGAGTAGGCGCGTCCTTGTTGCCGGCCAGCAGATCATAACTCTGACCAGCCGCGGTCGAGACATTGCCGGGATTCTTGCCGCTCTTGATCGCCTGCGTTGCCGGACAGGCGGCGTCGGCGACGAAAGAGCCGGTCATCTTCACATCGGCCCGCGCCGCGCTTGCGCCGCCAAACGCAAGAAACACCGCCCCCCATATCGCCCAAATCCGCATTCCGGCACTCCTCGTGAATCACGCCGCAAGCTAGAAACTTGCGACATGTCAGAATTACGATTTCTTTCGCCGGCCGTAAAAACAATCGCCAGCGCATTGAGAGGCTCCCGCGTGGTCGATCAGGATCCGCCCGCCTCCACCCGTTCCGTCAGGGTGCGCAGCACATCAAGCGAGGCTTTCAGCGCGTCGGCGTCCATACCCTCCGAAATGCGGTTCGCCCAAACATGCTGGCGTGTGCCGATATTCTTGACCGCTGCCCGGCCGGCATCGGTTATCGACAACAGCTTGGCGCGGCGATGCGCCGGGTTGTCGGCGTAGACGGCAAGCCCCTCCGCAGCCAGTATGTCGGCCAGCCGCTGTACACTCTGACGGGCGAGACCCATGTCGCGGGCGATGTCGGCCACAGATTTCGGCTCCTTCAAAACTGCACCCAAAACCTGCCAGCGCGCTGCCGTCAGCCCGGTTGGAGCGGCCAGCCGGTCGGCCGCGTCCAGAAAACTGCCGTTCATCCTGAACACGGCAAGCACCAGTTCGGTGAGCACATTTGCCGCTTCGGTCCTGGTCGTCATTTCTGGCCGGCCTCGATGGTCGCGACGAAATTATTAACGGCTTCGGCTACGACCTCGGGCTTGTCAAGCATCACCCAATGGCCGCTGCCCGCCACGATCTGGCGCGGAATGTCCGTGCGCAGCCGGTGGAGCGCGGCTGGAGTGTCACTGGCCTCGGTAGCCAAAACGAACATAGGCCCGCGATACGCATCGAGTGCCGGCTCCGGGTTCCATTCGGCCAGCGCCTTGCCGACACCTGCCCTCGCCGCCGGATCGACCACTGCCGCATCGGCCAGAACACGCTGGCGAACAGCCGCGTTAGGGCCGGCAATCGACGTGTAATAGGCGTTCAGGACATCACGGCCTTGCGGACCGGCCAGATCGCGGACAAAGCCGTCACGAATCGCCTGCGGCAGCGCACGAGGATCGGTCGCCGGGTCGACGAGCAAGACACCGGCGACCCGGTCGGCATGGCTGGCGGCATAAGCGAGCGCCACGCCACCGCCGCCGCTGTGCGCGACAATGAGAAACCGCTTCAGGCCAAACGCGTCGGCCACGGCACCGACATCCATTGCACGACCGTCATAACCGTAGTCACCGTCCTGCGCCGGCGCGGAGGCGCCATGACCGCGAAAATCGAAGGCTACCGCCTCGCGGCCTTCGACGGAGAGCTGCATCACGCGGTCCCAGTGGGAAGCGCGGCTGCAATCTCCATGCAGGAACATGATCGGCAGGCCATTGCCAGCGTTGATCCTGTAAGTGGCAAGCTGGCCTTGCGGGCCTGGAACAGTGGACGTCATCATGGTCATCTCCCTGGTTTCCTGACTGAACGCAGCAATCCCTGACAACAGGGTGGCCGTCGTGAAGGCGAAGCCCGCCAGCAAGATTGCACGCCGCGAAATGGCCCCGGTGGTTTTCACAGTCATACCCGCAATCTGCCGCTGACAATTTGACAGTATGCTGTCATGTAATCACATTGACAGTATACTGTCAATTGCCGTCGAATGGGTACCTACGTCTCTTGACGTCGATCGCCGCGTCGCCCAACAGTCGCCGACGGGAGCGAGACATGCCATTTGACAAGCAGAGGATGCTGGCATCGCCGACCGGCGCCGAGCTCAACCTTTATGTGAAACACGCCACCGGCCAACCGCGCGCCATTGTCCAGATCAATCACGGGCTGGCCGAGCACGCGGCGCGCTATGCCCGCTTCGCCGATTTCCTCGGCGAGCGCGGCTACCAGGTCTACGCGCACGATCACCGTGGCCACGGCGCCACCAAGGCGCCCGATGCGCCACCGGGCAGGTTCGCCGATGCGGATGGCGGTGCCAAGGTCATCGCCGATGTCGCCGCCGTCCATGATCTCATCGCCAGGGAACAACCTGGCCTGCCGGTCATCGTCTTCGGCCACTCCTTGGGCGCGTCGGTCGCGCTGAACTTTGTCCTCCACCACTCGGCGCGCATCCATGCCACCGCGATCTGGAACGGCAATTTCTCGGCCGGACGGCTCGGCCAAATCGCGCTGGGCGTGCTTGCCTGGGAAAGGTTCCGGCTTGGCTCAGACGTACCGTCGCGCATGCTGCCCCGGCTGACGTTCCGGGCCTGGGGCAAGGCAGTGCCCGATCGCCGGACGCCATTCGACTGGCTGTCGCGCGATGCCGCCGAAGTCGAGAAGTACATCGCCGACCCGCTCTGCGGCTGGGACGCATCGGTGTCGATGTGGCAGGACATCGTCAAGATGACGCTGCATTGCGGCAGCGACCGCAATTTCTCCGGCGTGCGGCGCGACCTGTTCGTCAATCTGGTCGGAGGCGAGCAAGATCCGGCCTCGCACGGCGGCAAGGCGGTCAGCCATCTTGCCGGCCGAATGCACATGATGGGCTTTTCGAATCTCGTTTCAAAGGTTTACGCCAAAACCCGCCACGAAAGCCTGAACGAGATCAACCGAGACGTCATCATGGACGATTTTGCCGCCTGGGCCGATCGCGTGCTGAGGGCACGGTAATACTGGCCCATTGCAAGGGCCGTGACAGCGGCGCGCGGGATTGATAGAGGCTGCACTTTCGATCAACCACGGTGATCCATGACTGAGCCTCCGCTCAAAGGCATCCGCGTCATCGAACTCGCACGCATCCTCGCCGGGCCATGGGCCGGACAGCTGCTTGCCGACCTCGGCGCCGACGTGATCAAGGTCGAGAGCCCGGACGGTGGCGACGACACCCGCAAATGGGGACCGCCCTTCGTCATCGGCCATGACGGCGAGAACCTTTCAGCCGCTTATTACCATTCCTGCAACCGCGGCAAGCGCTCCATCGCCATCGATTTCTCGACGCCCGAGGGCGCCGAGACGGTGCGCCGGCTGGTCGCGACATCGGATGTGCTGATCGAAAACTTCAAGGTCGGCGGACTGAAGAAATACGGCCTCGATTATGACAGCCTGAGGAAAATCAACCCACGGCTGATCTATTGCTCGATCACCGGTTTTGGCCAGTCGGGGCCGTATGCGCCGCGCGCCGGCTATGATTTCATCATCCAGGGCATGGCCGGCATGATGTCGATCACCGGCGAAGCCGGGCGCGAACCTCAAAAGGCGGGCGTCGCTATATCAGATGTTTTCACCGGGCTTTATTCGGTCATCGCCATCCAGGCGGCGCTTCGCCATGCCGAGAAGACCGGCGAAGGCCAGCATATCGACATGGCGCTCTACGACACCCAGATCTCGACGCTCGGCAACCAGAACCTCAACTACCTCGTCTCCGGACAGTCGCCGGTGCAGATGGGCAATGCGCATATGAACATCGCGCCCTACGAAGTGGTGCCGGTGAAAAATGGCCACATCATCCTGGCGGTCGGCAATGACGGCCAGTTCGCAAAGTTCTGCGCTGCCGTCGGCCTCGACGAGCTGGCGTCGAACCCTGACTTCGCTACCAATCCAGCCCGCGTCGCCAACCGGGCGAAGCTGCGCGAGCACATGATCGAGGCGCTGAAGGCCTTCGATCGCGATCCGCTGCTGGCCAGGCTCGAAGCCGCCGGCGTGCCGGCCAGCCCGATCAACAACATAGGCCAGATGTTTGCCGACCCGCAGACTATCGCGCGCGGCATGCGGCTCGACCTCAATGACGGCCATGGCAATCTCTTGCCCTCGGTGCGGGCGCCGATGGTCATGTCCGGCACGCCGCTGGTCTATGAACGTCCGTCACCGCGTCTCGGCGAACACACCGAAGAAATCCTTGCCGAACTGGAGAGGTCAGGAAAATGAAGACCGGCGGACAACTCATCGTCGATGCGCTCGAAACCAACGGAACGGACCGTATCTATTGCGTACCCGGCGAATCCTATCTGGCGGTGCTCGACGCGCTGCATGATTCACCGATCCGCACCATCGTCTGCCGCCAGGAGGGTGGTGCCGCGATGATGGCCGACTGCCACGGCCGCCTGACCGGCAGGCCCGGCATCTGCTTCGTCACCCGCGGCCCCGGCGCCACCAATGCCTCGGCCGGCATCCACATCGCGATGCAGGATTCGGTCCCCCTCATCCTGTTCATCGGCCAGGTCGCCAGCCACGCCAAGGGGCGCGAGGCCTTCCAGGAAGTCGACTACGTCAGGTTCTTCGGCGATATCGCCAAATGGGTGGTCGAGATCGACGACGCCGCACGCATCCCTGAATTCGTCACGCGGGCCTTTTCGGTGGCGACCTCCGGCCGGCCCGGCCCGGTCGTCATCTCGCTGCCCGAGGACATGCTGACCAGCCTCGCCGAGGCACCGGAAGCCCAGCATTACACCCCTGTCGAGACGCGGCCCGGCGAAGTCGAGCTCGACGCGCTGGAAGGGTTGCTCAACAAGGCAAAGCGGCCCTTCGTCATCCTCGGCGGTACGCGCTGGGACGCGCCGGCCGTTGCACGGATGCGGACGATAGCCGAAGCCTGGTCGCTGCCGGTCGGCTGCTCCTTCCGCCGCCAGATGCTGTTCGACCATCTCCACCCGAACTATGCCGGCGATGTCGGCATCGGGATCAACCCCAAGGTAGCAACCGCCATCAAGCAGGCCGACCTTGTGCTGCTCATCGGCGGCCGTATGGGCGAGATGCCGTCATCCGACTACACGCTGCTGAAGAGCCCCTACCCCGACCAGACACTGGTCCATGTCCATGCCGACGCCGGCGAGCTCGGCCGCGTCTATCGGCCGGCGCTGGCGATTAATGCCTCGCCTGCCGCTTTCGTCGAAGCCTTTGCCCGACGCAAGCCGGCCGCGGGGCCGGTGTGGGCGGCTGAGGCAGCGAAGCTGCACGCCGCTTATCTCGACTGGTCGACGCCTCCGGAGAGCGGCCCCGGCACCGTCCAGATGGGGCTGATCATGAATTATCTCGAAACGATGCTGCCTGACGACGCCATCCTCACCAACGGTGCCGGCAACTACGCCACCTGGGTGCATCGTTACCATCGCTTCCGGCGTTTCGGCACGCAGGCAGCACCCACATCCGGCTCGATGGGCTACGGCACGCCGGCGGCGGTCGCCGCCAAGCAGCTTTTCCCCGACCGCGACGTGATCGCCTTCGCCGGCGACGGCTGTTTCCTGATGAACGGCCAGGAATTCGCCACCGCCGTGCAATACGCACTGCCGATTATCGTCATTGTCGTCAACAACGGCATCTACGGCACGATCCGCATGCACCAGGAGCGCGAATATCCCGGCCGTGTCGTCGCCACGGATTTGAAGAATCCCGACTTCGCGGCGCTCGCGCGTGCCTATGGCGGTCATGGCGAAACAGTCGAGAGGACCGCCGACTTCGCGCCGGCCTTCGAACGCGCCCGCGCCAGCGGCAAACCGTCGATCGTCGAGATCAGGCTCGATCCCGAGGCAATCACGCCGACGCGGACCATGACCCAGATACGGGACAGGGCCTGAGCGCCAACGGGAAGGTCGAATCCCTTCCCAAACTTCAACAGGTTGATGCAGCGCTATGATCGCTGCGCTACATCGTCGACGGCGCCTTTTCGATCTGCCCGCGGATCTCGCCATCCGCGTGGGCCGCAGTGTGGATGTTGACGTAGTACTTGCCCGCCTCCAAATCGGTCGCCTGGGCATCGGTCAACGTCGCCGAGCCCTTGATCGGGCTCCTCAGCTTGCCTTCGAACGGTATCACCGGGTCGGCGTTTTCGCCCTTTGCCGCCGGGCCGTGAATGTGTGCGGCCTTCGCCGGCCCGCTGAGGCCGGAATATCTCACTGTCCAGCTGAGTTTCTTGGTTGTGGTGTTGAACCTGAGCGTGGCGGTGCCCTTGCCCTTCGTTGTGACGGGTGGGCTCTGCTGAGCACCATCGAGCGTCGCCGTCATCTTTATGATTTCGGCCAAGGCCGGTGAAGCAGAGAAGATGGCTGCAGAAATGGCCAGCGCCGAAAGCATCGGCGTGAAGGACTGGATGCGCATGGAAACCTCCGTTGTGACACCCTTGAGGCGGATGCACCGGCACAACGATTTTGCGAGCGGATGTTTCCGCCGGTAACGTTCATTTTACATCCCACTAAAAAGGGGCGGTCGCCCGCCCCTTTTCCGCTACAAGCCAGTTTGACAGCCCTATTTGATGGCCTTGTCGGTGATCGCCGTCGTGTAGGCGCCGGTAGGCTCCTTGCTGATGATCTTCTGGTCGAGCAGCGCCTTGGCGGTGCGCTCGTAGGTCGCCGGATCGAGCTTGCCATCGGCATTGTCGATCAGCTTGGCGACTTCGCCCATCATGCGTTTCTGGTGATTCTCGTCCTGGCCGCCATTGTCCATGACGATGCCAGCCGCTTCGTCGGAATTGTCGACGGCGTATTTCCAACCCTTCATCGAAGCGCGCACGAAACGCACCATCTTGTCCTCGAAGGCCGGATCCTTGAGCTTGTCCTCCAGGGCATAGAGCCCGTCTTCGAGCAGATCGTTGCCCATGGCGGAATAGTTGAAGACGGTCAGCTCTTCCGGCTTGTAGCCGGCGTCGATGAGCTGCCAGTACTCGTTATAGGTCATCACCGAAATGCAATCCGCCTGCTTCTGGATCAGCGGCTGCACGTCAAAGCTCTGCTTAAGCACGGTGACGCCGTCCGGCCCGCCATCGGTCTTGAGGCCAAGCTTGTTCATCCAGGCATAGAACGGATACTCGTTGCCGAAGAACCAGACGCCGAGCGTGTGGCCCTTGAAGTCGGCTTCTGTCTTGACCGGCCCGTCCTTCGGGCAGACCAGCTCCATACCGGCTTTCTTGAACGGCTGGGCGATGTTGACCAGCGGCACGCCCTTTTCGCGGGCAGCCAGCGCGCCGCCCATCCAGTCGACGATGACGTCGGCACCGCCGCCGGCGATGACCTGCTCCGGCGCAATATCGGGACCGCCGGGCTTGATCTCGACGTCGAGGCCTTCGGCCTCATAGAAGCCCTTGTCCTTGGCGACATAATAGCCGGCAAACTGTGCCTGGGTGACCCATTTCAGCTGCAGTGTCACCTTGTCTGCGGCCATCGCCTGGAACGCGGCAAGCGACATCGCGCCGGCCAGCATCGAAACAACAAGTCTTTTCATGTTTTACCCTCTGAAGTTAGCGCCCTAAACCCACCGCCCTATCCACCACGGACAGAGGGATGCCAAAACGTGATTGCTCTTTCGAAAAGAGCGACCACGCCATAAAAGACCGAACCCGCAAGTGCTGCAACTGCGATTTCGGCCCACACCATGTCGATGTTCATCCGGCCGACTTCCGTCGAAATGCGGAACCCCATGCCGACCACCGGGGTGCCGAAGAACTCGGCGACGATGGCGCCGATCAGCGCCAGCGTCGAATTGATCTTCAACGCATTGAAGATGAAGGGCGCGGCCGCCGGCAGCCGCAGCTTGAACAGCGTCTGCCAATAGCTCGAGGCATAGGTGCGCATCAGGTCGCGCTCCATATGGCCGGAGGCGGCAAGCCCGGCGACGGTGTTCACCAGCATCGGGAAGAAGGTCATGATGATGACCACCGCTGCCTTCGACTGCCAGTCGAAGCCGAACCACATGACCATGATCGGCGCGACGCCGATGATCGGCAGCGCCGACACCATGTTGCCGATCGGCAAAAGCCCGCGCCGCAGGAACGGCACGCGGTCGGCGGCGATGGCAACGAGGAAGCCGGCGCTGCTCCCCACTACATAGCCGAAGATGACCGCCTTGAAGATGGTCTGCCTGACATCGGCCCCCAGCACCGGCAGCGAGCCGACGATGCGGGCACCGATGGCGCTTGGCGGCGGCAACAGGATAAAGGGAATGCCGGCACCGCGCGTCACCGCTTCCCAGATGATCAGGATCCAGGCGCCGAAGATGGCCGGAATGATCAGGCGCAGGGCGGTTGACGCCCAGCGCGATATCGGGCGAAACGACGACAACACGGTTACGCAGCGCCAGGCCAAAAACCACGCGGCGGCGAGCAGCAGATAGAACGATGCGCGAGCGCTGCCCTCATTGCCGGTTATGCCGGCGAGCAGCATCCACGCCGCGCCATGCGCGCCAAGGAACAGCAACACCACCCCGATCATCGGTGGAAAGTTGTCGGCCTCGATTGCCACGAGCAGCAGAATGAAAATCGAAACCGTAGTCGCCATGCCGTAACCGGGCGTAGCACTGACGAGCGGCAAAACAAGCAGCGCGCCGACAAACAGGACAAGCGCGGCATACCCCTGCCAGGATCGAGGCGTGATTGAGGAAAGGCTCAGGAGCGAGCTCATGCCGGCCTCCCGCCCATGGCGCGGTCGACAAGGCGCCCGGCAATGCCGACCAGCATAACCAGCAGCGCCGCGACCACCGACCCGGCAACCAGCGCCGACCAGATGTCGATGGTCTGGCTGTAGTAGGCGCCGGCGAGCAGTTTGGCGCCGATGCCGGCGACGGCGCCGGTCGGCAGCTCGCCGACGATGGCGCCGACCAGGCTGGCGGCCACCGCCACCTTCATCGAGGTGAACAGGAACGGCACCGAGGCCGGCACCCGCAATTTCCAGAAGGTCTGCGAAGGACTGGCATTATAGGTGTGCATCAGGTCGAGATGGGTAAGCTCGGGCGAGCGAAGCCCCTTCACCATGCCGACCGCCACCGGGAAGAACGACAGATAGGTCGAGATCAGCGCCTTCGGGATCAGCCCGGTGATGCCGACAGCGGCCAGCACAACGATGATCATCGGTGCCACCGCCAGGATCGGAATGGTCTGCGAGGCAATGATCCACGGCATCAGGCTGCGGTCGAGCGTCGCCACATGCACGATGCCGACGGCGATGACGATGCCGAGCGCCGTGCCGAAGGCAAAGCCGAGCAGCGTCGACGACAGCGTCACCCAGGCATTGTAGACAAGGCTGCGGTTCGAGGTGATGCTGCGCAGAAAGGTGTTTTCGAAGAAATTCACTGCCACCTGATGCGGCGCCGGCAGCGTCGGCTTCGGCTGCGCCAGCGTCTTACCGATGAATTCCACAATACCCGGTGTCTGATTGGCGCGGCGGTCGAGATCGCGCTGGAACGGCGTGTTAAGGACGACAGCCATGACGTACCAGACGACGACAACGCCCAGAAGGATCGAGGTCACCGGAACGATCTTGTCGCGAAACGAGTCCATTCTAGCAGGCCTCGCCGGGTAAGCGCCCTCCTCTCCCCAACGGGGAGAGGGTGGCTGGAGCGAAGCGGAGGCCGGGCACTTTCGCCCCGGCATTCGTTTCTTTCGAAGGGCGGAGCAGCCGCGAAGCGGCGTGCGTAAAGGGCGCCCCCAACCACCCCTTCGTCATCCTAGGGCGCAGCGAGGAGCGAAGCGACGCGGCGCAGACCCTAGGATCCATTCCGTTACCTTCCCGTTCCGAAGCGGTGCTGAAAATAGCTCCCTCTCTGGAAGGAACGGCGCTTGCGCTGGCTTGCCCGGCGCTTATTCTCGACCGCTTGCGCGTTTCGGCCGACGTCACGGCATGGATCCTAGGGTCTGCGCACGCCGCTTCGCGGCGGCTCCGCCCTAGGATGACGAATGCACGGTTAGCGCCTCCCTCGCGAGGGCGATGCACCTCCGAACGCGCAAGCCCGTTCCGCGCCGCCTCAATCATCATAGCTGTGCCCCGCCCTCAGCCCGTCCCGCACCCGCGCGGCGATGGCCAGGAACTCCGGCGTCTCGCGGATATCGAGCGGCCGCTTTTTCGGCAGCGTCGATTCTATGACGTCGCTGACACGCCCCGGGCGCGGCGACATGACGACGATGCGCGTCGACAGATACACCGCCTCGGGGATCGAATGCGTGACGAAGCAGATGGTCTTGTTGGTTCGTTCCCAAAGCTCCAGCAACTGTTCGTTGAGGTGATCGCGCACGATCTCGTCGAGCGCGCCGAACGGCTCGTCCATCAACAAAAGGTCGGCGTCGAAGGCGAGCGCCCGCGCGATCGAGGCGCGCTGCTGCATGCCGCCCGAGAGCTGCCAGGGGTATTTCTTCTCGAAGCCGCTGAGGTTGACGAGGTCGAGGGTTCGCTTGATGCGCGCCGCCTGCTCCGCCCTGGACAGGCCCATGATCTCCAGCGGCAGCGCCACGTTGCGCTCGATCGTGCGCCACGGATAAAGTGCGGCCGCCTGAAAGACATAGCCATAGGCGCGGCTCTGGCGCGCCTGCTCGGGCGTCATGCCGTTGACGGAGATGGCTCCCGATGTCGGCTTCTCCAGATCGGCGATCACGCGCAGCAAGGTTGTCTTGCCGCAGCCGGAGGGCCCGATGAAGGACACGAATTCGCCCTTGCCGATGGTCAGGTCGACATTAGACAGCGCCTGCACCGGACCATCGTTGGTCTGGAAGGTCAGGCCAAGCTTGCTTGCCAAAACAACGGCTGGCGATACTCCCGTCATCGGCCGTAGCCTGTCGCTTCCGGCCACTGCGGCGCCGGCCGGAATCCCATTGATTTTACCCCGATGTTGCTTTCCACTCGCCCAGTCCTACTCGCCCCAAATCGACGCGCCCTTGTCCCATCAGATAGACGCCCGGAGTTACCCCGATGTCGCCCAAACCGACGTGCCATCTTATCCGCCCTGAAAGCTCTTATGAAGGCAAACAGGGCCTGAGTTATTTTGCCGGCATCGCCGCCGAAACAGTCGGCTCGTCCGGCATCTGCATGCATCTGCTGACCATGCCGCCGGGTGCCCGCGCCAAGGCGCATTTGCACGAAAACCATGAAACCGCGATCTATGTGCTCTCCGGCGAAGTCCATACCTGGTATGGCGACCGGCTTGAACAGCATATCGTGGTCAAGGCCGGCGATCTTTTCTACATTCCGGCCGGCGTGCCGCATCTGCCGGCCAATCTGAGCGACAGCCCCGCCTCGGCGGTCATTGCCCGCACCGATCCCAACGAACAGGAAAGCGTCGTCCTGCTGCCGGCACTGGACGGGTTGGTCGCCTGAAGCCGGCATCGAGGCGGCGGCCGTCATCGGCACCGTCACGAACATGATTTCAGCGGCCCTATCTCCTCAAGGCCGGGAATGGTCACGAAGAAACCATCCCCTCCTTTGTTGACGACCTTGACGGCATCCGTGGTCGTCCCCTCCTCGCCCTCGGCGAAACAGGTGGAGTTCAACAACTGGGTGCCAGGCATCGTCGTCAATCGCCGTGCGAACTCGCAGCCGCTGCCATAGGTTTCGACGCCGTCGGCGGTCAGCACGACATAATCGTCGCTGTCCTGATAACCGAGCCGTACGCCAGCGCAACCGACCCCATTGCCATAGGAGCCGGCAAGGACGTCAGCCGCCGCCGGCCGGGCGGCAAGGATCACCGCGGCCAGTGAGATAATCGCACCGTGGCTCGCCAAGCTCAAACGCCCGTCGCCGGGATGCCTGTACGTTCCACCTTGCGCGGCGCGGAAATCTCCTTCCAGGTCGACAGTGCCCGGTTGACCGCCGCGTTCGGCTCACGAGCGACGAACTCGCCATGGCCGGGCTTTGCCTTGACTTCGTTTTCCTCGATGGACAGTTCGCCGCGCGAAAAGACGAAGCGCGGCAGGCCGGTCACCTCGAAACCTTCGAAGACGTTGTAGTCGATCACCGACTGCTGCTTCTTGGCCGTGATCTTCTTCTTGCGCTTCGGGTCCCAGACGAGGATGTCGGCGTCCGCGCCTTCGACGATGGCGCCCTTCTTCGGGTACATGTTGAGTATCTTGGCGATGTTGGTCGAGGTCACCGCGACGAACTCGTTCATCGTCAGCCGGCCGGTGTTGACGCCGGTCGTCCACAGTACCGGCAAACGATCCTCGAGCCCGCCGGTGCCATTCGGAATCTTGGTGAAGTCGCCGACGCCGTTGCGCTTCTGTTTGGTGGTGAAGGCACAATGGTCGGTCGCCACCACTTGCAGCGACCCGGCCTGCAGGCCGGCCCACAGCGAATCCTGGTGCCATTTGTTGCGGAAGGGCGGGCTCATGACACGGCGCGCCGCATGGTCCCAGTCCTTGTTGAAATACTCGCTCTCGTCCAGCGTAAGATGCTGGATCAGCGGCTCGCCGAACACCCGCATGCCTTTCTGCCGCGCGCGGCGGATGGCCTCGTGCGCCTGCTCGCAGGAGACATGCACGACATACAGCGGCACGCCAGCCATGTCGGCGATCATGATGGCGCGGTTGGTCGCCTCGCCTTCCACTTCCGGCGGGCGCGAATAGGCGTGCCCCTCCGGGCCGTTGTTGCCCGCCGCCAGCAGCTTCTGCGACAGGGCGGCCACCACGTCGCCATTCTCGGCATGGACCAGCGGCAGCGCGCCAAGATCGGCGCAGCGCTGGAACGACGAATAGAGCTCGTCGTCGTCGACCATCAGCGCGCCCTTGTAGGCCATGAAATGCTTGAACGAGGTAATGCCCCTGTCGACGACGGTGGCCATTTCGTCGAACACCTGCTTGCCCCACCAGGTGATCGCCATGTGGAAGGAATAATCGCAGGACGCCTTCGAGGTCTTGTTGTCCCACATCTGCAGGGCCTCGAGCAGCGATTGCTGCGGCGATGGCAGGCAGAAATCGACGACCATCGTCGTGCCGCCTGCAAGGGCCGCGCGGGTGCCGGATTCGAAGTCATCGGCCGAATAGGTGCCCATGAACGGCATTTCGAGATGGGTATGCGGGTCGATGCCGCCCGGCATCACATAGCAGCCGCTGGCGTCGAACTCATGGTCGCCATGCAGATCCGGTCCGATGCCGATGATCTTGCCGTGCTTGAACAGCACATCGGCCTTCCACGTCCGGTCGGCGGTGACGATGGTGCCATTCTTGATGACTTTGGTCATTTTCTTGTTCCCTTGTTCTCTCGCGCTTCTTGTGAGCGGCGTTGCGAGGCTATCCCATCATTCGACAATGACCGCCGTGTCGACCACCGCATGGAACAGCACATCGGCGCCGGCCGCTGCCCATTCCTTGGTGATTTCCTCGGCCTCGTTGTGGCTGAGACCGTCGACGCAAGGGCACATCACCATTGCGGTGGGCGCAACGCGGTTGATCCAGCAAGCGTCATGGCCGGCGCCCGAGACGATATTGCGATGCGTATATCCCAAGCGCTCCGCCGCATCCCGCACAGCCTTGACGCAGCCCGCGTCGAAGGTGACCGGGTCGAAATGGCCGACCTGCTCGATTTGATATTTGATATCGAGCGCGTCGCAGATCGTGTCGATGCCTTCGCGGATGCGCCCGTCCATGGCGTCCAGCACCTCCTTTTCCGGCGAGCGGATGTCGATGGTGAAGACGGTGCGCCCGGCGATGATGTTGCGCGAGTTCGGATAGACCTCCATATGGCCGACCGCGCCGACGGCGTCGGGTTGGTAGTCCATGGCGATCTCGTGCACCAATTCGATCACCCGCGCCATGCCGAGCCCGGCATTGCGCCGCTTCGGCATCGGCGTCGAGCCGGTGTGCGCCTCCTTGCCGGTCAGCGTCACCTGCAGCCATTTCAACCCTTGCCCATGGGTGACGACACCGATGTCGATGCCCTCGTCCTCGAGGATCGGGCCCTGCTCGATATGCAATTCGAAGAAGGCGTGGATCTTTCGGTCACCGACTTTCTCGGTGCCCTTCCAGCCGATCCGTTCGAGTTCCTCGCCGAATTTCTTGCCGTCCTTGTCGACATGTGAATAGACGTCGGCCTGGTCGAGCACGCCGGCGAATACCCCGGACGCCATCATTGCCGGCGCAAAGCGGGCGCCTTCCTCGTTGGTCCAGTTGGTGACGACGATCGGGTGCTTGGTCTTGATGCCGAGATCGTTGAGCGAGCGCACGACCTCCAGGCCGCCGAGCACGCCGAGCACGCCGTCATACTTGCCGCCGGTCGGCTGGGTGTCGAGATGGCTGCCGACATAGACCGGCGGCAGGCTGGGGTCGGTGCCTTCGCGGCGGGCAAACATCGTGCCCATCTCGTCGACGCCCATTTCGAGCCCCGCCTCATCGCACCAGCGCTTGAACAGGTGCCGCCCTTCGCCGTCCTCGTCGGTAACGGTCTGGCGATTATTGCCGCCGGCAATGCCGGGGCCGATCTTCGCCATCCCCATTATCGAATCCCACAAACGGTCTGAATTGATTCGCAGATTCTCGCCGGGGGCGGCCATGGATAGTCCTTTACGCTTTCAGTTCATTGAGGAACATTTGTGCCAGGCGCGGTTCTCCTGGACGATTGGACCCTTGCTCCGCCCTCAATTCAACCAGCCGCTGCATAGGAGCAAAGAGGTCGGCAAAACCCATCTTTTCTCGAACCAAGACAAGCTCGTCTCCTATTGCGTCCAGCCGCTTTACACTTTCCGGCAAATGACGATCTTCGAGATGTGCCGGAAGGGTTCCTTCGTTCTGGCCGAACAGACCCCATCGACCGTCGGCGCAATCGCGAAGCGCAACAAGTAAAGCATCGAAATAGGCCGTCTCGAGAGACTGCCTTTCCTTCTCCAATGCCGCTTCGCGCTTTGCAGAGGCCATTCACACCCTTCCTAGTCTATCGATCGCAACACATCACGGACGTGGTCGATCAATTCGTTGATCTGGCCTTTGGTGATGATCAGCGGCGGCGACAGCGCGATGATGTCGCCGGTGGTTCGGATCAATGCACCGCGCTCGAACGCTTTCACAAAAGCCGAGAAGGCCCGCTTCGTCGGCTGCCCGGCGATCGGCGCCAGTTCGATCGCGCCGATCAGGCCGATGTTGCGGATGTCGATGACGTTCGGCTCGCCCTTCAGCGAATGCAGCGCGTCCTCCCAGTACGGCGCCAGTTCCTCGCCGCGCGTCAGCAGCCCCTCTTCCTTGTAGGTGTCGAGCGTGCCCAGCGCCGCGGCGCAGGCGATCGGATTGCCCGAATAGGTGTAGCCGTGGAAGAACTCGATCATGTGCTCGGGCCCGGTCATGAAGGCGTCGTGGATTTCCTTCTTCACGAACACCGCGCCCATCGGGATGACGCCGTTGGAGACGCCTTTGGCGGTGGTCATGATATCGGGCGTGACGCCGAAATAGTCGGCGGCAAACGGCGTGCCGAGACGGCCGAAGCCGGTGATGACCTCATCGAAAATCAGCAAGATGCCGTGCTTGGTGCAGATCTCGCGAAGCTTCTGCAAATAGCCCTTCGGCGGCAGGATGACGCCGGTGGAACCGGCAACCGGCTCAACGATGACGGCGGCGATTGTCGAGGCGTCGTGCAGGGCAACGATACGCTCTAATTCGTTCGCCAGTTCGGCGCCATGCTCGGGCACGCCCTTGGTGAAGGAGTTCTTTTCCGGCAGATGGGTGTGTGGCATGTGATCGACCCCGCCGAGCAGCGTGCCGAACATCTTGCGGTTTGTAACGATGCCGCCAACCGAAATGCCGCCGAAATTGACGCCGTGATAGCCGCGTTCGCGGCCGATCAGGCGGGTGCGCGAGCCCTCGCCTTTTGCGCGGTGATAGGCGATGGCCATCTTCAGCGCGGTCTCGACCGATTCCGATCCGGAATTGGTGAAGAACACATGGTCCATGCCCTTCGGCGCGATATCGACCAGCCGATTTGCAAGCTCGAACACGATCGGGTGACCCATCTGGAACGCCGGCGCATAATCGAGCTCTGCCGCCTGGCTCTGGATCGCCTCGGTGATTTTCGGACGGCAGTGGCCGGCATTGACGCACCACAGGCCGGCGGTGCCGTCGAGAACCTTGCGCCCGTCGCTGGTCGTGTAATGCATGTCCTTGGCGGACACGAACATGCGCGGCGCCTGCTTGAACTGCCGGTTTGCCGTGAACGGCATCCAGAATGCGCTGAGATCGTTCGGCGTGACTTTCAGCCGGTTGGACATGACCAAGACTTCCCCTTGTAACCCGTTTCGGTGCGGCTAACGCCTGGTCTTTCCAACACTTGGTCTTTGCTGCGTTTTCGTGCTACGCAAATTTTTGACCGGTTGGACAAACGTTAGCACCGCCTTATCAGCGGTCAAGGGATTACTAGCGGAAATGCGGCTTTCGAAGTGCGCTCCACAGGGCGGAGAAAAACTGGTCCAGAGAATTGGTCCAGACACGCCTCGCGGCGAAGGTTTTTCGAGGTGACGGGGGCGGTCGAAAGCTCCGCTCCTCGCCGCACCCGCATCCAGCTGGAAAAGCGCGAGCTCATTTTAGAGGCGGCGCTCGAAGTCTTCTCCACCAACGGTTTTCGCGGCTCGACCATCGACCAGATCGCCGAAGCCGCCGGCATGTCGAAGCCGAACCTGCTCTATTACTTCCGCCGCAAGGAGGACATCCACGAGACGCTGATGCAGCGGCTTCTCGACACCTGGCTCGCGCCGCTGCGCGAACTCGACGACATTGGCGATCCCTTGACCGAACTGCGCAGCTATATCAGGCGCAAGCTCGAAATGGCGCGCGATTTCCCGCGCGAGAGCCGGCTGTTCGCCAACGAGATCCTGCAGGGCGCGCCGCGCATCATGCCGATGCTGGAGGGCGAATTGAAGACACTGGTCGACGAGAAGGCCAACGTCATTAAGGGCTGGATGCGCGCCGGCAAGATTGCCCGCACCGACCCCTGGCACCTGATCTTCTCGATCTGGGCGACGACGCAGCATTATGCCGATTTCGACGTCCAGGTCCGCGCCGTGCTCGGCCCCGATCGCGGCGGCGACGGCCGCTTCGAGGATGCCGCAAGGTTTCTCGAGCAACTGTTCATTGACGGGCTGAAGCCGAAGGGCTGAGGCTTCAGCGAAGCGATGGGCATCACGCGCTGCGCCGCTCGGCCGGAAGCGTCTCCAGCAGTTGTTCGAGCTTGGCGATCGAGTTTTGCTCGGCGAGCGGCGTGTAGACGATCAGCTTCATGTCCGAGCCGTCGTCGATCGACAGGCTCATATGCTCGAACGCCATGGCGCCCGCTATCGGGTGCCGGACATGCTTCACACCCGATAGGTTGCGGGCCACGTCGCGTAGCGGCCACCAGGCGCGAAACTCCGGGCTCGAGCGCGTCATCAGCGCGATCAGCCGCTCGAAATCCGGATCGCCGACATATCTGGCGCTTTCTGCCCGGAATGACGCCAGCACGGCACGCGCCAGTTCCTCCCAGTCGACGAGCAGGCGCCGGTGCTGCGGGCTGGTGAAAACCATATGGACGATGTTGCGGGCATCGCCCTCCAGCAGACCATAGTCGCCGAACACGGCTGCCGCGGCAGAGTTCCAGGCCAGCACGTCCCAGCGCCGCCCAAGGACATAGGCCGGCTGCAGGACCAGGCTCTGCAGCATGTGCAGTAACGGGCTATCGACTTTTTCCGGCGCGTCGACGCGACGCTCCGGCTGCGGTCGGCCGGCAAGGATGAACAGATGCCGTTGCTCGGCCGTGTCCAGGCGCAGCGCCCGGCTGAGCGCCGTCAGCACCTCTGCCGATGGCCGAACGTCGCGGCCCTGCTCCAGCCAGGTGTACCAGGTCGTGCCGACGCCGGCGATCATCGCCACTTCCTCACGCCGCAGCCCGGGCGTGCGCCGGCGCAATCCGGTCGATATGCCGGTGGCCGAAGGCGTCAGCCTTTCGCGCCGCGAGCGCAGGAAGGCGCCAAGCTCGCGGCGGCGGCTGTCTTCGGCGGAATGCGTGGGGGAATCCATCGGCGCTATTATAGCAGTACCGATACCAGGATAAAGTTTGAACTGTTTGGCAAGTGGCTGGTGCCCCATCTTTCCGCTCAGAGCTACGAGATGGAGGCTCCGAACATGGAACTGAAAGACAAGACAATCCTCATCACAGGGTCTACCGACGGCGTCGGCCGCGTCGTCGCGCAAAGGCTCGGCGCCGGCGGCGCGCGCATCCTTGTGCATGGCCGCGACGCGACAAGGGGCAAGGCGATCGCGGCCGAAATCGAAGCCGCCGGCGGCAAGGCCGAGCTGCTGGTCGCCGACCTCTCCTCCCTGGCGGAAGTCCGCCGCCTCGCCGAGGCCGTGCGCGCAAGGACCAAGCGGCTCGATGTCCTCATCAACAATGCCGGCGTCGGCACCGCCGGCCCAAACGCGAAACGGCAGGTCAGCGCCGACGGCTATGAGTTGCGCTTTGCCGTCAACTATCTCGCCGGCTTCCTGCTCACCACGGAGCTGCTGCCGCTGCTCAAGTCCAGCGCGCCGGCGCGCATCGTCAACGTCGCCTCGGCCGGCCAGCAGGCGATCGACTTCGACGACGTCATGCTGACCCGCTCCTATGACGGCGTCCGTGCCTACTGCCAGAGCAAGCTGGCGCAGATCATGTTCACCATCGATCTGGCGGAGCAGCTGAACGGCACCGGCGTCACGGTCAACAGCCTGCATCCGGCAAGCTACATGAACACTACGATGGTGCGGCAGGCGGGCATCACACCCAGGAGCTCCGTCGAAACAGGCGCAGAGGCCATCATCAACCTCGCCACATCGCCGGCGCTAGAGGGGCGAAGCGGCCTCTATTTCGACGGCCAAAGAGAATCCCGCGCCGATGCACAAGCCTATGAGGCGAAGGCGAGGCAGCAGCTGCGCGAATTGAGTCTCGGCCTTGTCGGGCTCGCACGCTCCTCCGCAACATCGAAGAAAGAAAATTCATGATCGAGAAAACCAATCACACCGTGGTCGTCGGCGGCTCCTCCGGCATCGGCCTCGCCACCGCGAAAAAGCTGCTCGGCCCGGGCATGAAGGTGACGATCACCGGGCGCAACCAGGAAAGGCTCGACAACGCATGGCAAAGCCTTGGTGGCGCGGTCGAAAAAGCTGCCTTCGACGCCGCGAAGCCGGACGAGGTTCGCCGGTTCTTTAGCGATCTCGGCCCTTTCGATCACCTGGTGCTGGCCGCTAGCGGCGGCAAGGGGCTCGGCCCGTTTGAAACACTTGACCTGACCGACATCGGCGGTGGCGTCGACGAGAAGGTCCGGCCACAACTCTCCTGCCTGCAGGCCGCCTTGCCGACGCTGAACAAGAGCGGTTCGGTGACTTTCATCTCGGCGGTGTCGGCGCAGTTGTCGGCGCCCGGCGTCGCCGGCATCGCCGCCGTCAACGGCATGCTACTGACCGTGGTGCCGATCCTGGCGATGGAGCTGAAGCCGTTACGCGTCAATGTCGTGGCACCGGGTGTCATCGACACGCCATGGTGGGATTTTTTGCCCGACGATCATCGGCAGGCGGTGTTTGCCGAATATGCCGGCAAGACGCCGGTCGGCCGCATCGGCCGCGCCGAGGACGTCGCCGAGGCAATTGCGTTCCTGGTTTCGAACAGCTTCGTCACCGGCCAGGTCCTGACCTGCGACGGAGGTTTGCGGTATGCGGCGTAAAGCGGCTGCCCCAGGCGACGGTCGTTGTCAAAGCGGTTGCGCGATCAGCGCCAGAAATCCTCCGGTCAACGCCACGTTGCCGACAAAGCCATTGATGCGGGACGCGCGCTCCGGGCCCTGATGATCCCAGAAGTTATGGAACATCGGCGTAGCGACAATCAGGAACAGGATCAGGCATGCCGCCGCCAGAGCGGTCCAGATGCCTGCGATCACCAGCGCTCCGGCGATGATTTGCAGGACGATCCCCAGCCACAGCACCAGCCGCGCCTGCGGCACGCCGCGCGTCGTCATCAATTGGCTCACCAACGCCGCGTTCTGAATGTTGCGTAGGCCGGCAAAGACAAAGGCGCCGCCAAGCAGCAGGCGGGCGGCGAATAGGATCTCATTATTAAAGCTTGAAAACATGCTGTCGGTCCTTGGAAAAGAGGCGCGCGGCGGCAAAGCGCCGCGGCGGGTTTGGAAAGCGCCAGCACCCCCCCCAGCGGGGGTTTTGATTGTTACGGAACCCAAACCCCGGGGGCGGTGGGTTTTAAAAAAAAACCC
>NZ_JAMYOA010000022.1:0-98714 GCF_040319515.1 Mesorhizobium sp. M0909 | reverse complement strand
CCCTCCCCCGTGTTCGTCCACACCCCCCCGGGGGGGGGGTGTGGGGGCGCCCCCCCGCCCCGCCCCCCCCCACCCCCCCCCGCGTCGGCCCGCCCCCCCCCCCCCCCCCCCCCCGAGGGGGGTGCTTCGCGCATCCGCCGGTGCTTAGCCGATGCACTTCGGACCTCACCTGCTCCTCGCCGCCCTCGAAGGCCTCGTTACCTCCGCCGTGCTGGCGCTGACGGCGCTTGGGTTGTCGCTGGTGTTCGGCGTCATGCGCGTCGTCAATGTCGCGCATGGCGAGTTCTTCATGCTGGGCGCGGTGCTTGCCTGGGCGATCTCTACGGCGATATCCGGCCATCCGGCGCTCGGCTTCCTGGCCGCCCTGGTGCTGGCGCCATTGATCGTCGGCCTGATCGCGCTGGCCGCCGAACGGCTGGTGCTGCGCCGGCTCAACTACAATCCGGAAGCCACCATCGTCGCCACCATCGGCATGCTCTACATCATCCAGCAATTGGCGCTGACCTTCTACGGCCCGGAGGCGCGGCCGGTCGAGCCGCCGTTCAGCTACCGCATCCTCCTGCCATGGTTCGGCTATTCCGGCTACAAGCTGTCGATCATCGCCGCGTCGGCGCTGCTGCTGATCGCGACCTGGCTGGTGCTGACGCGCACGAAAATCGGCCTCGTCATGCGCGCTACGCAATATGACAGCGAGACGGCGCAGGCCTTCGGCATCCCGGTGACCAGAGTCTATGCCGGCGTTTTCGCGCTCGGCGCCATGCTGGCGGCTGTGGCCGCCGTGCTGATCGTGCCGATCAGCCAGGCGCATTATCTGATGGGGCAGGACCCGCTGCTGCTCTCGTTCATCGTCGTCATCATCGGCGGCCTCGGCTCGTTGCGCGGCACGGTACTCGCCGCGGTGCTTATCGGCCTGTCCGACGGCATTATCTCGGTGTTCTTCTCGCCGACGCTGGCCAAGATCATAGCCACCTTGCTTGTCGCCATGGTGCTGGTGTTCCGGCCGCAGGGCCTGTTCGGGACAGCATCGCGATGAAGGATGCTTCGCCGGCAAAGCCATATGCGCTGCACCTCGGCGTCATCGCCCTGCTTTTCGGGCTTAGTTTTGTCCTGCCGGAATATCATCACGGCCTGCTCGCCCGCATTATGGTGCTGGCGGTCTTCGCCATGGGCTACAATCTGCTGTTCGGCTATGTCGGGCTGCTCAGCCTCGGCCATGCCATGTTCTTTTCAGCTGGGCTCTACGGCGCCGGCCTTGCCGTCATCCATCTCGGCTGGAGCGTGCCGGCCGCCTTCGCAGCCGGGCTTGCCTGCGGCGCCCTGCTTGCGCTGGTGATCGGGCTGCTGGCGCTGCGCACCTCCGGCGTCGCCTTCATGATCGTCACCATGATGTTCGCTCAGGTATTTTATCTCCTCATTCTTTATTTCGCCGCCTGGACCGGCGGCGACCAGGGCTTGGTGGTGCCGCAGCCGATGCGGGTCCTTGTCTTGGGCAGCACGTCATTCGACCTCACCAACCCGACCGTGCGCTATATGAGTGCGCTGGCACTGTTCTCGATCGTGCTGCTCATAATCCTGGCGATAGTCCGCTCCGGCTATGGCCGTGTGCTGGTCGCCATCCGCGAGAACGAGGAGCGGACCAAGATGCTCGGCTACGACACGTTCTCCAGCAAGCTTGCCGCCGTCGTCATCTCCGGCAGCATCTGCGCGGCTTCCGGCGCCGCCTATGCGCTGCTGTTCGGCTATGTCGGCTCGAGCTTCGCTTCGGTGCAGTATTCCATCCTGCCGCTGCTCTGGGTGCTGCTAGGCGGTGCCGCCACCACGCTCGGTCCGCTGATCGGCACGCTGTTCATGTATTATGTCATCGACATCGCCAGCGGCTACACCTCGGCCTATCTGCTGATCGTCGGCATAGCGCTCATCCTGCTGGTGCTGTTCTTCCCGAGAGGCATTCTCGGCAGCATCCGCCAGCGCTGGCTCGGGTGGTTGCCATGATGCCGCTGCTTACCACCAAAGGCTTGTCGCGCAGTTTCGGCGGCTTGCGCGCCGTCGACGGCGTCGACTTCGCGCTGATGCCGGGCGAGATCCGCGCCATCATCGGCCCCAACGGTGCCGGCAAGACCACCTTCGTCAGCTTGGTCAGCGGCCGCATCCAGCCCTCGTCGGGCATGATCGTCTTCGACGGCGCCGACATCACCAGCCTGCCTGCTTACGCCAGGGTTCGCCTTGGCATCGCCTACACGTTCCAGATCACCAGCGTCTTTGCCAATCTCAGCGCCTACGACAATGTTGCCCTGCCGGTGCAGCGCACGCTGACCGACGGCCGCTCGAAGGGCGCGGTTCACACCGGCGTCATGGCGGCTCTCGAGCGCACCGGCCTTGCCGACCGGGCGCAAATGCCGGCCGGGCAATTGTCCTACGGTCACCAGCGGCTGCTGGAAGTGGCAATGGGACTGGCACTGAAGCCGCGGCTGCTGATCCTCGACGAACCGACGCAAGGGTTGGCCGATAGCGAGATCGACAATTTCATCGAGCTGGTGCGCGAGATCGCCGATAGTGCCACCGTGCTTTTGATCGAGCACAACATGCCGGTGGTCATGCAACTCGCCGACCGCATCACCGTCTTCAACGCCGGCCGGATCTTGGCTGAAGGCACGCCCGAGGAGATCCGCGCCAATGCCGCGGTGCAGGACGCCTATCTGGGGACCACCCATGGCTGAGGTCCAGTCCAAGGCTCAGTCCAAGGCCCAGTCCAAGGCGTTGGCCATATCCGGGCTCGATTGCTTCTATGGCGAAGTCCAGGTGCTCTATGGCTTGGATCTTGTGTTGAACGAGGGCGAGGTGCTCTGCCTGTTCGGCCGCAACGGCGCCGGCAAGACGACGACGCTGAAGGCGATCATGGGCCTGGTGCCGGCAAGCGCCGGCTCGATCCGGCTCGAAGGCCGGGAATTGACCGGTCTGCCGGCACATGAGGTGCCCAAGGCTGGCGTCGCCTACGTGCCGCAGGGCCGGCGGCTGTTCGCCGAGATGACCGTGGCGGAAAACATCGAGATCGGCCTGATGGCCCGCAACAAGGGCAAGGCGACGCGCGAGAACGTGCTCGATCTTTTCCCGCTGCTGCGCCAACGCCTCAGGCAGCGTTCCGGCACGCTGTCCGGCGGCGAGCAGCAGATGCTGGCCATGGCCCGCGCCCTGTGTCTGGAACCGCAGGTGCTCCTGCTCGATGAACCGACCGAAGGGCTGATGCCGTCGATGATCGCCAAGATCCGTGAAACCGTGTCGAAACTGCGAGCGCTCGGCGTGTCGACAATTCTTGTCGAGCAGCGCGTCGATGCCGTGCTCTCGGTCGCAGACCGCGTTTGCTTCATCGAAAACGGCCGCAACCGCGAGACGGTCGATGTCGAGGAACTGCGTGCCGATCCCTCGGCGGTCCGTCGCTATGTCGGCGTCGGCTGATCAGGCAAAAAACAGCAGGCCGGCGAGCAGGAAAGTCGGGATCAGCACGGCGCCCGACCACGCCATATAGCCAAAGAAGCTCGGCATCTTGATGCCGCGATGCCTGGCAATGGCGTAGACCATGAAATTCGGCGCGTTGCCGACGTAGGTGTTGGCGCCCATGAACACCGCGCCTGCCGAGATCGCCGCCAGCGTCGAGGCGAGCTCGGTCATCAGATGCTGCGCATCGCCGCCGGCCAGTTCGAAGAACACCAGATAGGTCGGCGCATTGTCGAGGAAGGATGACAGCGCCCCGGTCAGCCAGAAATACGCGAGATTGTCGGGCGCGCCGGTCGGCGAACTGACCAGCAGCACCAACGGCGCCAGCGCGCCATCGAGGCCGGCCCGCAATATGGCGACGACCGGAACGATGCAGATGAAGATGCTGGCGAACAGCTTCGCCACCTCGGCGATCGGCCCCCAGCTGAAGGCGTTTGCGCCGCGAAACTCCTTCGGCGAGACGACAAGCGACATGAAGGCCAGTATCAGGATGACGGCGTCGCGCACCAGATTCTGCAGCTCGAGGCTGACGCCCTGAAAAGCGAAACTCACTCCCGGCTTCCAGGCAGCAGAAATCAGGATCGCGGCGATTACACCGGCCAGCAGCGGGATGTTGGCCAGGCCGCGGATGCGCACCTTGCTGTCGGGCGTCGGATCCTTGATCTTCGGCGCGCCTTCCTCCCGATGATGCATGATGATGTCGATCGCCAGGAAAACCACCAGCACCACGCCGGCGACGAACAGCGTCTCGGGCAACAGGTGAACTGTCGTCCAGAAGAAATCGACGCCGCGCAGAAAGCCGACGAACAGCGGCGGATCGCCGAGCGGCGTCAGCGAGCCGCCGATGTTGGACACCAGGAAGATGAAGAAGATGACGACATGGGCGTTGAAGCGCCGGTTATCGTTGGCGCGGATGAGCGGCCGGATCAGGATCATCGAGGCGCCGGTTGTGCCGATGATCGAGGCAAGCACCGCCCCGCCCAGCAACAGCCCGGCATTGACCAGCGGCGTGCCGTGTATGTTGCCGGCAACGAAGATGCCGCCCGAAATGGTGAACAGCGCAAACAACAGGATGATGAACGACATGTATTCGGTGAGCAGCGCATGCAGCACCGCCTGCGTGGCCGACGGGATGCCGAAGGCGATTGCCAGCGGCCCGGTCACCAATGCCGCCCAGAAGGCAGCGATCTTGCCGTAATGGTGCTCCCAGGCATGATGGAACAGCAGCGGGCCGGTCGCGATGCAAAGCAACAGCCCGGCAAACGGCAACACCCACCACAGCGACATGGCGGCGCCCGGCAATTCGTGCGCTTCGGCCGCGAGAACCGCTCCTGGAGAAAGGATTGCGGCAGTAAGTGCAGCACTTGCCGTCAACGCCGCAAACCGCATGAAGCCCCTCAAAAGTCCGTCAGGTTCGGCTGGATGACGTTCAAATCAGTGCCACGCCGGCATCGCGCATCCGGCCCAGCATCGTCTCCATGGAGCCGTTGAGATCGATGCCGCGGCAGGCGTCGAGCCGCACTGATGTCGCAAAGCCGAGCTTGACCGCGTCGAGTGCCGAAAAGGCGACGCAGAAATCCGTCGCCAGGCCGACCAGGGTCAGCGTATCGATATTTCGCTCCCGGAGATAGCCGACAAGGCCGGTCGGCGTCGTCCGGTCGTTCTCGAAGAATGCCGAATAGCTGTCGATTGCAGGACGGAACCCCTTGCGGATCACCAGCTCGGCCTTGCTCCAGGCCAAGCCGGAATGGAAGTCCGAACCAAGGCTGCCCTGGATGCAGTGATCAGGCCACAGCGTCTGCTCGCCATAAGGCATGTCGATCGTTTCGAACGGTCGCTTGCCGGGGTGGCTGGAGGCAAAGCTCGAATGGCCGGCAGGGTGCCAGTCCTGCGTCAGCAGGACGTGCTCGGTCCGCCGGATCAGATCATTGACCAACGGCACGATTTCGTCGCCACCGGCCACTTCCAGGGCGCCACCTGGGCAGAAATCGTTCTGCAGGTCGATAATGACAAGCGCTTCGTCGGCCATGGAGCCTCCTTATTTTCTTCGTCCTGAGCTTAGGCTCCAATGAAAACGCGACCGGACGCAGAAACTTGACCAGATGGCCGGCTGCGTCAACCTCTCACGGCATAACAAATGCGTTCCGGGCGCACCGGTGCCAACAGCCGTGCAAACTCTGGCTTTGACAATTCCTGCCGGCTTGATATCATTTGCATACGAATGAATTTCCTGCCTTGAATGCTCGGGAAAGTCTTTCGGCAGGATCCCCTCTCGGGAAGCCCATTCTGGGAAGGCAAAGCGTGATCCGTTACGCAAAACCCACCACGGTCGACGACGCCCTCGCGTTGCTGGGCGAAGGGCAATGGCGCATCCTTGCCGGTGGTACCGATTTCTATCCGGCTCAAGGCAGCAAGCCTTTCCGCGACAATATCCTCGACATCAATGGCTTGGCGGCATTGCGCGGCATTGCCGAAGCCGAGAACCATTGGCTCATTGGCGCCCGCACCGCCTGGACCGATCTCATCCGCCATCCGCTGCCGGCGGCCTTCGATGCGCTGAAGCAGGCGGCGCGGGAAGTCGGCTCGGTGCAGATCCAGAACGTTGCCTCGATTGCCGGCAATCTCTGCAATGCCTCGCCGGCCGCCGACGGTGTGCCGGCGCTGCTGGTGCTCGATGCCGAAGTCGAACTGCGTTCCTCGGTCGCGACCCGGCATCTGCCCCTTGCAAAGTTCATCCTCGGCAATCGTCGCACGGCTCTGCAGTCCGGCGAAATGGTGACGGCAATCCGTATTCCCAAACCTGCGACCGCCGGCGGCTCCGCCTTCGTGAAACTCGGCGCGCGGCGTTATCTCGTCATCTCCATCGCCATGGCCGCCGCACGCCTGGCCGTCGAAGATGGTATCGTCAGGAACGCGGCCGTCGCCGTCGGGTCCTGCTCGGTCGTCGCCAGGCGCCTGGCGAGTGTCGAGGCGGCACTGCGCGGCCTGCCCGTCGGCCCCGCGCTGGCCAGTGCGATCCAATCCGCGCCGATGGACGAGCTGTCGCCGATCGGCGACGTGCGCGGCAGCGCCGAATATCGGCTGGATGCGGCGCGCGAGATCGTTGCCCGTGCTGTGCTTGGTGCGGTGGGCGCAGTCCCTGGGGAAAGGGCGGCGGCCTGATGGGGATGGAGCGCGCCGACATCGCCTTCGAGGTCAACGGCGCCGCCGTTAGCGTTTGCGTGCCGCCGGTGCGGCGGCTGTCCGCGGTGTTGCGCGACGAGCTGCGGCTGACCGGCACCAAGATCGGTTGTGATGCCGGCGATTGCGGCGCCTGCACGGTGCTGGTCGACGGCGAGCCGGTCTGCGCCTGCCTGATGCCCGCGGCTTCCGCCTCGGGCACCGTGGTGACGACCGTCGAAGGTCTCGGCAATGGCAGGCTGTCGGCACTGCAGGCCTCGTTCCTCAGCCATGGCGCAGCACAGTGCGGCGCCTGCACGCCCGGCCTGCTGGTCGCCGCAACGGCACTCCTGGACAGGACGCCTTACCCGAGCGAGGCTGAAACGCAGGATGCGCTCGGCGGTGTACTCTGCCGCTGCACCGGCTACCGCAAGATCGTCGCGGCGGTGATGGATGCCTGGCGCCACGACGGCGGTCTCGATCAGCGCATGCCATCCTCTGGCCATGCCGTCGGCTCCTCCCCGATCCGCCTCGATGGCGTGCCGAAAGTCACTGGCGGCGAAAAATTCGGCGGCGATTCCTTCCCCGCCGATGCGCTGTCCGTGCTGGTGGTCCGCTCACCGCACTATCATGCCGCCTTCAGCTTCGGCGATCTCGGCAGCTGGGTGAAATCCCGTCCCGGCATTGCCGGCGTCTTCACCGCCGCCGACATTCCGGGAAAGAATTGTTTCGGCGTCATCGCGCCCTTCGCCGACCAGCCGGCGCTGGCCGAAGGGGTTTCGCGCTTTCGCGGCGAGGCGGTGGCGCTGGTTGCCGGCGAACGCGAGGCTATCCTCGATCTCGACCTAGCCGATTTCCCTGTCAGTTGGACCGAGTTGCCGCATTTTCTGGAAACTGGCGAAGCGCAGGCCGGCGGCGCGTCGCTGGTCCATGAAAACCGGCCCGCGAACCTGCTCACCTCCGGCTTTGTCGAGCGTGGCGACCCCGAAGCCGCGCTTGCCGGTGCGGCTTTCGTCGTTTCTGGCGCCATCGACACCTCCTATGTCGAGCACGCCTATATCGAACCGGAAGCCGGCTATGCCTTCATGGACGGCGACACGCTGGTCGTCGTCGCCTGCACGCAGGCGCCCTATATGGACCGTGACGACACGGCAAAAGTGCTCGGCCTTACCCCGGAAAAGGTGCGCATCGTGCCGACCGCGACCGGCGGCGGCTTCGGCTCGAAGCTCGACGTCTCGCTGCAACCGCTCATCGGCCTCGTCGCCATGAAAACCGGCCGACCGGCGGCGCTCGCCTACAGCCGCACCGAATCGATGATCTCGACCACCAAGCGCCATCCAGCCCTGATGAGAGCGAGCATCGGCGCCAATGCCGACGGCCGTGTCACCGGCATGGTCTTCGCCGGCGATTTCAACACCGGCGCCTATGCCAGCTGGGGGCCGACGGTCGCCAGCCGCGTGCCGGTGCACGCCTCCGGCCCCTATGCTACGCCGAACTATCGCGCCGAAGGCCGTGCCATCCACACCAACGGCCCGATTGCCGGCGCCTTTCGCGGTTTCGGCGTGCCGCAGGCGACGATCATGCAGGAGACCCTTTATGACGAGCTGGCCGACAAGCTCGGCATGGATCGGCTCGACTTTCGCCTGAAGAACTGCCTTCGGAACGGATCCGAAACAGTTACCGGGCAGCGGCTTGAGTCGGGCGTCGGCATCGCCGACTGCCTGGAGGCCCTCCGTTCACATTGGCAGCGTGCCGTTCGCGATGCCGAAGCGTTCAATGCCGGTAGCGGCATCAAAAAACGCGGCGTCGGCATCGCTTCTTGCTGGTACGGCTGCGGCAACACCTCGCTGCCCAATCCGTCGACGATCAAGGTCGGCATCTCGATATCGGGCGAAGTCGTCCTGCATCAGGGGGCGGTCGATATCGGGCAAGGCTCCAACACCGTCATCGCGCAGATCTGCGCCGACGCGTTGGGTCTGCCATTGGAGATGTTGCGGCTGAAAGGCGCCGATACGGCGATCACCCCCGATGCCGGCAAGACCTCGGCCTCGCGCCAGACTTTCGTCACCGGCAAGGCCGCCGAAAAGGCCGGCCGCGCCTTGCGCGAGGAGATCTTGCGTTTCGCCAATGTCTCGCAAAAGGCGGCGATTGCGCTGGACGGCACAAGCCTGAGCATCAGGGAAGGCGAAGCGACGCGCCGCATCGATCTTTCCTCGCTGAAGGCAGACGCCGAAGGTTTTGTCTTCCGGGCCGAGGAAAGCTACGACCCGCCGACGCAGCCGCTCGATGCAAAAGGTCAGGGCAAGCCTTACGCCGTCTATGGTTATGGCGCTCAGATCGCCGAACTGGAGGTCGACCTCAAGCTCGGCACCGTGAAGCTGGTAAAAATCACCGCCGCCCACGATGTCGGCAAGGCCATCAATCCCTTGCTTGCCGAGGGCCAGATTGAGGGTGGCATCGCCCAGGGCATCGGCATGGCGCTGATGGAAGAGTATATCCCCGGCCGCACCGAAAACCTGCACGACTATCTGATCCCGACGATCGGCGACGTGCCGCCGATCGAGACCATCCTGATAGAAGTTCCGGATCCGGAAGGACCGTTCGGAGCCAAGGGCTTGGGCGAGCATGTGCTGATCCCGACGGCGCCGGCGATCCTCAACGCCATCCGCCATGCAACAGGTGTGCTGGTCACCAAAATTCCGGCGACGCCGACCCGCATCCGCGCCGCCATCCTCGACAAGGAGGCGCGCCGATGAGCGAGCTTGCCGAACGTTTCGAGACACATGATCCCGGCGAGAAGCTGGTGGCCGAGAAGATCCGCTGCGATGCCTGTCCGGTCATGTGCTACATCGCCGATGGCCGCACCGGCGCCTGCGATCGCTACGGCAATGTTGGCGGCAGGATCGTGCGGATGGATCCGCTGACCATCCTCGACCACGCGGCCGAGACCGGCGCCGCAATCGTACCCTTTGCCGAGGAAGGCGAGGCATGGGACGGCGAACTGGTCAACACCGGCCGCCGCTTCGTCACCGCCATCGGCGCCGGCACCACCTATCCCGATTACAAGCCGGCGCCTTTCATCGTCAGCCAGGAGGTCGAGGGCGTCGATCTGGTCACCGTCGTCACCGAGGGCATCTTCTCCTATTGCGGCGTCAAGGTGAAGATCGACACCGATCGTCATATCGGCCCCGAAACGGCGACGGTCCGTGCCCAAGGCGAGGCGATCGGCCATGTCACCACCGGCGAATACGGCTCGCAGATGCTGTCGCTGGGCGGCGTACATCATTTGACCGGCGGCTCGAAGGCTGAAGGGCGCGCCACCTGTGACGCCATGCTCGCCCTGTGCAACCGCAAACCGGTCGAACTCGTCATCGACGGCGGCGCCACCGTCATCGTCGAAGCCGGCAAGCCGCCGGTCATCGACGGCAAGCTCGAACAGCGCATGCGCGTCGGCTGCGGTTCGGCCACCATAGGCATGTTCGCGACCCAATGGCGCGGCCTTGTTGACGAGGTGGTGGTGGTCGATGACCACATCACCGGCGTCGTCTCCGAGCATCAGGCCGGCAAGGTGCTTGGCTGGCAGGATACCGGCATCAAGATCATCGGCCGCCGTTCGACGCCGGGCCGTTATTTCAAGGTGTCGGAGCCCGGCCTCGGCTGGGGCGGCACCAGTATTTCCGACCCGCTGTCGATCCTTGGTGAATGGAACGCCAAAAAGGGTGCGCGCCCCGGCATGTCGCTGCTGATGGTCTCGACCACCGGCGAGCAATTCGCCTATTACGAGCTCGACGACGAATTGAAGCCTGTGCAGAAACCGTTCCCGGAGCGGCTGCGGAAGTCGGTTGAACTGATTGAGGACAATTGCGAGCCGGCGCTCTGCACCGTGCTTTTCGTCGGCGGCGCCGGCGGGTCGCTGCGCGCCGGCGTCACCGAGAACCCGGTCAATCTGACCCGCTCGGTGCAGGGCCTCAAGACCTATGTGACGGTCGGCGGCGCGCCGGTCTATGTCTGGCCGGGCGGCGGCATCACGCTGATGGTCGACGTCACCCGCGTGCCGGAAGGCGCCTTCGGCTATGTGCCAACGCCGGCGCTGGTGGCGCCGATCGAGTTCACCATGCGCCGCGACGATTATGTCAGGCTTGGCGGCTACGAAGCCGAAATCCGCAGCGTCGACGATATCCTGGCCAAGGGCGGCGAATATCTCAATCCGCGCCGCGGCACGGCCGCACCCCTTGACAATCCCTGGCCGCCGCTGGCTCAGTTGCGTCGCGCGGCCGCAAACGGGGCTGGGCGATGAACGGCCCGCAGGCGCATTGGCTCGAGGACGCCCGGAGGCTTCACCTCAATCATGGGCCGATCGACCTGATCGTCGAGGCCTTCGGCGAGGCGAGTGAATGCAGCGCCGCATATCATCAGGCAGTGGCGCGCTTCCAGACAATCCTGGTTGAACTGGTCGAAGAGTTGCCCGAACTGCGGCGCCCGGCCAGCTCGCGGTCACGTGCTTTCGCTGGCCCGACGGCGCGCCGCATGGAAGCGGCGGTCGTTCCGCTAGCGAAACAATTCATCACGCCGATGGCGGCCGTCGCCGGCTCGGTAGCCGACGAAGTGCTCGGGGCCCTGCTTGCCGGCCGCCGGCTCGAGCGCGCCTATGTCAATAATGGCGGCGACAGCGCGATCCATCTCGGCAACGGGCAGTCGATGACGCTTGCCATTGCCGGGACAGGTCATGGGTTGGCAGATCGTCTCACGATCCGCGCCGAAGACGGGATCCGCGGCGTCGCGACCAGCGGCTGGCGCGGCCGCTCCTTTTCGCTCGGCATCGCCGACGCGGTCACGGTGCTGGCGCGGACGGGTGCTGAAGCCGATGCCGCCGCGACCTTGATCGCCAACGCCGTCGACCTGCCCGGTCATCCAGCCGTTAGGCGCGTACGGGCGCGCGATCTCGCGCCTGACAGCGATCTCGGCGACCGTTTGGTGACGCAGGGCGTGGGGCCGCTTTCCGCCGCTGAAATCGCTATTGCACTGGAAGGTGGATTTGCCGTTGCCGAGGAGTTTCGGCGGCGCGGCCTGATTGCCGCCGCGGCGCTTTTCCTCGGCGGTCAGGCGCGCATCGCAGGTCCGATGGGGCTCGCCAATAAAGCTTTAGAGAGGGAAATTGCTCATGCCTGAGTTTCCGATCCGCAAGATCGCCGTGCTGACCGAAGAGATTTTTCACGAGGGCGGGCCGGTGGCGAAGGTGCCGCGGCGCCGCGCCGCGGCTATGGCTGTGGTCAAGAACCCGTTCGCCGGCCGTTACGTCGAGGAACTGCAGAGCGCCATGGAGGATTTGAAGCCGCTCGGGCTGCTGCTCTCGGACAGGCTTATTGCCGCATTGGGCGGCGACGTGAAACAGATCGACGGTTACGGCAAGGGCGCCATCGTCGGCATGGCGGGCGAGCTGGAGCATGGCGCGCTGTGGCATGTGCCGGGCGGCTATGCCATGCGCGAGCGGCTCGGCGACGCCAAGGCGATCGTGCCGTCGGCAAAGAAGGTCGGCGCTTTCGGTGCGCGGCTCGATGTGCCGCTCGGCCACATCAACGCCGCCTATGTGCGCAGCCATTTCGATGCCATGGAAATCGGCATCAGCGATGGCCCGCGTCCCGACGAGATCCTGTTCTGCCTCGCAATGACCTGCGGCCCGCGTGTGCACGACCGCATGGGCGGGCTGGCGGCCAAGGATATCAAGGCATGGGACGGGCTGCGGTGAGCGCCGAAGACAATCTGCTCAAGCTGGTCGAGGCCGAGGAACCTGACGAGAACGACTATCGCTTGCAGGAGCAGGTCGGCTTCATCCTGCGCAAGGCGCATCAGCGCCATGTCTCGATCTTCGCCGCACACATCGCCGATCTGACGCCGCCGCAATTTGCCGCTTTGGCCAAATTGCGCGATGTTGGCGAGACCTCGCAGAACCAGCTTGGCAGCCTGATCGCCATGGATGCGGCGACCGTGAAGGGCGTCATCGACCGGCTGAAAGCGCGTGGCTTTGTCGAACTTAGCAAACACGAAGTCGACAAACGGCGCCTGCTGGTCAATCTGACGGCCGAGGGTCGCGACGCGATCGAGCGGCTGATCCCGCTTGCCCGCGAGATCACGCAGGAAACGCTGGCGCCGCTTTCCGCCAAGGAGGCGGCCATTTTCATGAAGCTGCTGGCCAAGCTGGCTTAATCTGCTGCCTGCCGGCGTTTGATTGTTGTTCCTGCCGGGCGCTGAACGCCCGGCAGGAAGGCCTCGTCTCAGAGGCCGTTGTCCTTCAGTATCTGGGCGGCATTTTCCTTGGTGATCTTCTGCGTCGGCAGGGTGATGGTCTTTTCCACCTTCTCCCCGTTCAGGAACTTGATCGCCTGCCGCAGCCCTTCGGCGCCCGGCGTCACATAAGTGAACGTCGCCGTCAGTTCGCCATTGGCGACCAGCTGCACGCCTTCATTGGGCAGGCCGTCGATGCCGATGAACTTGATGTCCTTCTCACGTCCGACGTCCTTGGCGGCAAGATAGGCACCATAGGCCATCGGATCATTATGGCCGTAGACAAGATCGATCTTCTCGTTGTTGCGCAACGCGGTCGCCATGATGTTGTAGGCCTGGTCCTGCTTCCAGTCGCCCGACTGCTGGTCGAGCAGATATTTTATGCCCGGCTCCTTGTCGGTGAATTCATGGAAGCCGTCATGGCGATCGTGTGCCGGCTGGGTGCCCATGCCGCCCCAGATCTCGACGACGTTGCCGGCGGCCTTGCCCTTGCCCCCAAGCAGCTCGACGGCATATTCACCGGCAGCCCGGCCGATCAGCTTGTTGTCGCCACCGACGAACTGCGTGTAGTCATTGGTTTCGACGTTGCGGTCGAGCACGAAGACCGGGATCTTCGCATCGATCGCCTGCTGCACGACACCGGTCAGACCGGCGGATTCTTTCGGCGATACCAAGAGCGCATCGACCTCCTGACGGATCAGGTTCTCGACGTCGGCCACCTGCTTCTCGGTCTTGTCCTCGCCGTCGGTGATGATCAGTTCGACTTCCGGATGCTTGGCCGCTTCGGCCAGGATGTCCTTGTTGAACTGAGCCCGCCAGGGTTCGATGGTCGTCACCTGCGAGAAGCCGATCTTCCACTTCTTGTCCTGCGCATGGGCGCCGCCGGCAAGCATGGCGGTCGTGGTCAGGAGTGCCGCTGTCAGCCCGGCGAGCTTCAACAATTCACGTCGTTTCATTTCTTGTTTCCTCCAATATTCAGAGACGCGGTCTCTTGCGACGGCCGCTTTGCCGCGGCCGTTTCCTTGTGCGCTTGCCCACCGGGCAGCCGCAGATAGAAGAGAAGATCACCGGCATTGCGCTCCTGTACGAGCACGGTACCGATGATGATCATCCCCTTCAGCACCAGCTGAAGGTTCGAATTGATGTTGTGCAGCTGCAGGATGTTGGAGAGCAGCCCGAAGATCAGCACGCCGCAGAACGTCCCGGTGAGGCTGCCGCGTCCGCCCATCAGGCTGGTGCCGCCGATGACCACGGCGGCAATCGCGTCGAGCTCCAGGCCGGCGCCGGCGTCCGGCTTGCCTTGCCGGTACTGCGCGACATAGAGCACCGCCGCGATGCCGGCCAGCAGCCCTGACACGGCATAGGTGGCGATCTTCACGCGGCCTGCGGCGATGCCCGACAGCCGCGCCGCCTCCTCATTGCCGCCGATTGCATAGACATAGCGGCCGAACGGGGTGAAGCGCAGCACGGCGCCGTAGATCAGGATGGCGCCGAGGAAGAACAGGCCCGGCATCGGGATCACGCCGAATACCAGCGAGCGCAGCATTTCGAAATCGGCCGTGGCGTTCGAGCCGGTATAGACCGGCAGCACCGCATTGTTCTGGCCGGCTGTCAGCCGGGCGATGCCGAGCGCAGTAACCATCATCGCCAGCGTCACGATGAAGGGCTGCAGCCGCCCCGCGACGATGATGAAGCCGTTGAGCGCGCCGAACAGCAGGCCGACGCAAGGCGCCACCAGCAGCACGCCGAGCACGCCGAATTTTGAGCCTACCTGCGGCAGCAGGAACCACAGCACCAGACTGCACAGGATCACCCCGACAATGCCGGGCGTCACCAGCCCGCGAACGCTGTCCAGCCTGATGTCGTGCGTCGCCTGCGCGCCGGCACGGGATTTTTCGACGTTCAGCAGGATGAAACGAGTGACGAGAATGCCGAGGCAAAGGGCTGCCACGGCAACTGTCGGCACCCCAAGCACCACCGCCGGCGTCACGCCGGGGACCGTCAGCAGCATGGCACAGACCACCGTACAGATCGCCATCAGCGAGCCGACGGAAAGGTCGATACCGCCGGTAATGATCACGGCCGTCATGCCGGTGGCAATCAGGCCCGTGGTCGACACCTGGCGCAGCACGTCGAGCAGGTTGCCGTAGGACAGGAAAATGTTGTTGCCCTTGGAGCTGATCGGCGAGCCGAGCACGCCGATCAGGAAGATGGCGATCAGGCCCCAATAGAGCTTCGTCCGGGACAGGATATGCAAAATGCTCATGCGGCAGGCCTCGTCATCGTCCGTCGCGGCGCCGCAAGCCGCATGATGGCCTCCTCGCTGGCTTGCGCGCGGGACAGGATTCCCGTCTGGCGGCCGTCGGCCATGACCAGGATACGGTCGGAAAGATGCAGCAGCTCCGGCAATTCCGAGCTGATGACCGCGATCGCCAGCCCGTCTCGCGCCAGCTTGACGATGAGATCGTAGATTTCCCGCTTGGCGCCGACATCGATGCCGCGCGTCGGCTCGTCGAGCAGCAGCACCCGCGGCCTCGTCGCCAGCCATTTGCCAATGACGACCTTCTGCTGGTTGCCACCGGACAGCGTGCCGGCCGGCTGCTCGACGGTCTCGCAGCGAATGCCGAGCGCCTTGACGGCGTCCCGTGCCAGCCCTTGCTCACCAGCCAGCGAGCGCAGGCCGAACCGCGCCAGCGCACCGACCAGCGGCAGCGCGACATTGTCGGTGATCGAGGCCTCGAGATGCAGGCCTTGCGTCTTGCGGTCTTCCGTGACCAGGGCGATGCCGAGCCGGCGCGCATCGCGCGGCGAACGGATTTCTACCACCTCGCCATCGAGCCTGATCTCACCGCCGGCACGTCCGCCGCTGGACCCGAAGATGGTTTCCAGGATTTCGGTCCGGCCCGAGCCCAGCAGCCCGCCGATACCCAGGATTTCACCTGCGGCAAGATCGAAACTGACGCCGTCGAGCACGGTGCGCCAGCCATGGCGATTGGGCTTCGACAGCGACAGCTCGCTTACGGAAAGGACGGTGTTGACGCCGGGGATGCGGTGCTCCTGGGAGGAAGCAAGCAGGTTTCGCCCGACCATCGCCGAAATTATGGCGTCTTCGTCGAGCTGGTCCATCGCCCGCGTCAGGACGTGGCGTCCATCGCGGAGCACGGTGACCCGGCTGGCCAGATGCATGACTTCGTCGATGCGGTGCGAAATGTAGACGATCGCCACGCCGCTGTCGGCGAGCTGGCGGATGATGCGGAACAGCCGCTGGCATTCGGCTGGCGAAAGCGCCGAGGTCGGCTCGTCCATGATCAGAATGCGTGCCGACATCGACAGCGCCTTGGCGATCTCGACCAGTTGCTGTTCGCCGACGCGCAAGGCACCGACGCGCGCATCCGGATCGAGCTCGATGCCGAGCCTTTGCAGCAGCGCGCCGGCAGCGCGGCTGCTCGCCTTGCGGTCGACGATCAGCCCGGCGATCAGCTTCTCGCGGCCGAGAAAGATATTGTCGGCGACGCTGAGTTCGGGGACGAGATTCAGCTCCTGGTGGATGATGGCGATGCCGGCGCGCTCGGCTTCGCGGACGCCGGCAAAGCGCACCGCATCGCCATCGATACTGACCGTTCCGTTATAGTCCGTATAGACGCCGGACAGGATCTTCATCAGCGTCGACTTGCCGGCGCCGTTCTCGCCCATCAGCGCATGGACCTCGCCGCGCCGCAGTTCGAAATCGACATCGACAAGCGCGGCGATGCCACCGAAGGACTTGGAGATGTGCTCGGCGCTCAGCACGATAGCCGAGCCGTCCGCCATAACGCCTTGCGCAGGGATGGAATTGCCGTGCTGCATCACAAGGACGGCCTCCCTCCGCCGTCACCGAACACCTCAAACGCTAATCTAAACGTTTCGATCATGTCAAGGCAATATCTGGAGTCCGAGATTGATCCATTTCAATTCTTGCACAAAATCGTAAGATTCCGTACGTATTGCTGCCGTGGAGTGGTGAAACGTTTCGAAAATGACAGTGTCAGGACGAAAAAAGCAGCGCAAGTTCACTGCTCCGACCATGCTTCACGTGGCCGAGGCCGCGCGTGTTTCCGTGGCCACCGTATCGGCGCTGATCAACGGCACCGCGACCGTCAGCCCCGAGCTCAGCCAGCGCATCGAACAGGCGATCCGCGACATCGGCTATAAGCGCAACGCCATCGCCCGCAGCCTGAAGATGGGCACCACACGCACCATCGGGCTCACCGTCCCCCACATCACCAATCCGTTCTTCACCGACGTGGTTTCGGTCATCCAGCAGGCTTTCGACAGGGCCGGCTACGCCGTCATGCTGTGCTGCACCGACGAGCACCTGAACACGCAGGACGACCAGATCAGATTGCTGCTCGACCGCATGGTCGACGGACTGATCGTCGCGCGTGTCGGCGACGGCGCGATCCTCAAACGGATTGTCGACGACGCCAATGTGCCGGTCGTGCTGCTCGACCGTGTTTGCCAGGGTGTCGATACCGATGCCGTCGTTCTCGACAATCAGCGCGCGGTGTTCGACGCCATCACCTACCTGATCGATCTCGGCCATCGGCGCATCGGCTACATCTCCGGCTCTTTCGATATCTCGCCGATGCACGACCGCATGGCGGGATACCGCGAGGCCCTCCAGGCCGCCGGCCTGCCGGCCGAGCCCGAGCTCGTCCGCTTCGGCAACTTCCATGAAGTCGACGGCTACAACGCCACCATGCAGCTGCTTTCGCTGCACGACCGGCCGAGCGCCATCTTTTCGGCCAACAACCCGATGGTGATCGGCACGATGAAGGCCATTCGCGATATCGGCCTGTCCTGTCCGGAGGATATTTCGGTCGCCTGCTTCGACGACTTTCCGTGGTCGGATGTGTTCCGGCCGCAATTGACCACGGTCGCACAGCCGGTGCAGGCGATTGGCGAACAGGCGGCCAATCTGCTGCTCGACCGGCTCGCCGGAAACAGGGATGCGCCGCCGCGCAAGCTGACGCTCAAGGGACGCCTGATGATCCGCAATTCATGCCGTCCGCTAGGTGCGACTGCGCAGAGCGTCAGCGCGTAGGGCTCTGTTCAGAAACTTTGCAATGCCGGACGGACCAGCGCTCCCTCTGTCCTGCCGACCCGGGCATTCGCAGCCACTACGGGCGTTCGTCGTTCGAAAACCGAGCAATTGAAGGACGCGGCGCCGATCGAGCCAAGTGCCCAACGATCAGCCAGCCGACAGTCAGGAAAATCTTGGCAATCGAAGCGTGTCGGATTAGGAATATGACGAGATGCGGCTGATCGTTCACACGGGCGCCGGCTTGAGTCATGCGCGTGAAATCGATCCTAATCGGGCTGGTTCTTGCTGGGATGACCGTATTCTTCGGCTGCACTACCGGCGGCGCATTAAAGACTTTCCCCTCGGCCTATGGCGGCCTCACCGACGCCGGTTTTCGCGTTCCGCCGGTTCCGATCTACAAGGTTGACCCAAAGTTCCATCGGCAGACAGTACCTTATGCGACTGAAGAGGCGCCGGGCACCATCATTGTCGATACAGGAGCGAAGTTCCTCTACTACGTGTTGGGAGACGGTCAGGCGCTGCGCTACGGAATCGGCGTTGGCAAGGCGGGCTTCGAGTGGCATGGCACCGCTCACGTTGCGAGGAAGCGCGAATGGCCGGATTGGAGCGCGCCGTCTGCGATGATCGTGCGCGAGCAGAAGCGAGGCCGCATCATACCGGCCCATATGGAGGGCGGACTCATGAACCCGCTCGGGGCGCGGGCGCTCTATCAACGAGAAAGGTGACACTGGATATCGCCTGCACGGTAGCCCTGAATGGTGGTCCATCGGCAAAGCTGTGTCGGCGGGCTGCATTCGCCTCATGAACCAGGACATCATCGATCTCTATGACCGCGCCACAATCGGCACCAAGGTGATCGTCATTTAATGGACGCCGCGTTTCCCGCAAACGGACGAGCATGAGGATCGAAAACCTCCGCGTAAAGCGCGCGAAATGTTCGCTGTGTCTTCGCACACCTGTTCGCGAGGTTCCCTGCCCAAGGCCGGCCTCGCCCGCAACTGTGGCAAGTGGCGAACCAACTCTCAGGCAGCTTCCGACAGCGATTTGTGAGCGTCGGCCAGGATCTCGAACGAGCGCACCCGCGCCGCATGGTCGAAAATCTGCGCTGTGACCATCAGCTCGTCCGCGCCGGTGCGGCGCACGAAGGCCTCGATGCCTTGCCTGACCATTTCGGGAGAGCCGACGACGGCGCAGGAAAGCGCTTGGCCGAGCATGGTCTTGGCCATTGGATCGAGGTCGCGCTCATATCCTTCGACTGGCGGCGGCAATCGGCCGGGCCGGCCGGTGCGCAGATTGACGAAGGCCTGCTGCAGCGAGGTGAACAGCAGCCGCGCCTCGGCATCGGAAGGAGCGGCGAAGACATTGAGGCCGAGCATCACGTAGGGCCTGTCGAGCTGCTCCGAAGGCTGGAAACGCGAGCGGTAGATCTCCAGCGCATGGTCGAGCTCGGCCGGCGCAAAATGCGAAGCGAAGGCGTAGGGCAGGCCGAGCATGGCGGCAAGCTGCGCGCCGTAGAGGCTGGAACCGAGAATCCAGATCGGCACCTTTTCGCCCTCGCCGGGCACCGCGCGGATGCGTTGGCCGTCTTCGGCCGGCTGGAAGTAACCCATCAGCTCGACGACGTCCTGCGGGAAATTGTCGGCGCCAGCATCGAGGTTGCGGCGCAGCGCCCGTGCCGTGGCCATGTCGGTGCCGGGCGCCCGCCCGAGGCCGAGATCGATGCGACCGGGATGCAGAGCGTTGAGCGTGCCGAATTGCTCGGCGATGACCAGCGGCGAATGATTGGGCAGCATGATGCCGCCGGCGCCGACGCGTATCGTCTTGGTGCCGCCGGCCACATGGGCAATGACCACCGAGGTGGCGGCGCTGGCGATGCCCGGCATGTTGTGATGCTCAGCCAGCCAGTAGCGCTTATATCCCAGCCGCTCGGCATGGCGGGCGAGATCGAGCGAATTGGCGAGTGACTGCGAAGCGTTGCTGCCTTCGACGATCGGCGACAGGTCGAGAACGGAAAGAGCGGTCATCGGCGCGGGGTTTCCTGTGGGCCGAACGGATGTAGGAAGCCGTTGCCGAGGCGGCAAATTCAAAATGTTGATTGAGCACTGCAGGCACAACGGACGTGCCACCGATGCAAGGTCGTGATCCGCCCCAATCGGGGGACGTTTTTGACCTTAAGCCGCTACTTTTTCGCCTCGTGAATTTCTTCGTCCTCGATCACCGCCGTATGCTGCGCCGCGAGGAAATTGCCGACATGACTGAGGCCGTCGAAATGATCGCAGAACACCTTGATGACGACCAGCAGCGGCACCGCCAGCAAGGCGCCGACGAAACCCCACAGCCACGACCAGAAGGCGATGGCGATGAGGATCGCCACAGCGTTGATCTCGAGACGGCGGCCGACCACCGTCGGCGTCACGAACTGGCCTTCGACGACATCGCACATAAGGACGAAGGCCGGCGCCAGCAGCGCATAGGAAATCGTGTCGAAGCTGATCAGCGCGATGATCGTGACCAGCGTGATGGTGGTCAGCGCCCCGATATAAGGCAGGAAATTGAGCAGAGCCGCTGCCGCGCCCCAGACCTGCGCGTTGGGCACGCCGAGCGCCCAAAGGCCGAGCCCGATGACAATGCCGAGACATGTATTGATGACCGTGACGGTAAGCAGATAATGCGAGATTTCACGTTCGACGTCGTAGACGACGCGCAGCGCCCGCTTCTTTTCGCTGAGACTGGGGAAGGACTGGACGATCTTTTCATAGAACATCGTGCCCGAGGCGAGCAGGAACAGCGACAGGACGAAGACGATGGTAACGCTGACGCCAGCCGACAGCACATTGCCGGCCGCCTGCGAGAGAATACCGGATGGCGCCATCGCCACCCTCTGAACGCCCGGCTCCTGGGAAGTCTGTGTCAGGCCCTCGATCTGGCGCGAAATCTCCACGATCCGTTCGAACGGACGGCGCAATTGTGCCAGACGTTCGGTAAGCTGCTGGCCGATCGTGGAGGTGTTGTTGATGAGGTCGATGACCGGGCCGCTGAGCAGATATCCCGCGACGGCGACGAGGCAGAACGAAAGCAGCACCAGCAGTGTCGCCGAAATGACATCGGGCATGCCATGCTTGCGCAGGAAGCGAACGATCGGCGTCAGCGTCAGCGCCAGCAGGAAAGCCAGAATGACCGGCATGAAGAAGGCGCGGGCGAAGTAAAGCGCGTAGATCGCCATAAGGATGAAGATGCCGACGAGCAGCGAACGCATCAGATGCGCATCCGCCCGTGCCTCGACGCGCGGATCCGGGCTTTCGGCAGCGCTTGCGCCCGAAGCGGCGGGTTCGGCTTTCATTCTGACCCTCGGCGGCACACCGCGATTGGTGCAGACCGTTGGCGAAAACGCCTCTGTCGCTTCAAGGTTCCGTTAGCCGGCGTCACCGGCAAGGCCGCCTCGCGGCCTTGCCAATGAATCAGGTGACTGGGAATCAGGCAACCGGTGCCGCCACGGCGGGAACGGCCCTCGCAGTTTCCCGGCGCACGATCGGCGCCACCTTGGTGCCGTAGAGTTCGATGGCCTTCATCACCTTGGCGTGCGGCATGGTGCCGATCGCCATTTGCAGCAGGAAGCGGTCGTTGCCGAATATCCTGTGCTGGGCAATGATCTTCTCGGCCACCTGTTCTGGATTGCCGACGAACAGCGCGCCGTTTGGGCCGCGCGATTGGTCGAAATGCGCCCGCGATGTCGGCCCCCAGCCGCGCTCGCGGCCGATACGGTTCATCACCTCGGCCTGCGGCCCGTAAAAATCGTCGGCTGCCTGGTCCGTGCTGTCGGCGATGAAGCCGTGCACGTTGAGACTGGTGGCAAGGCTTGCCGGATCGTTGCCGGCGCGTCTGGCTGCATCCCTGTAGATGTCGAACAGCGGTGCGAACCGCGCCGGCTCCCCGCCGATGATCGCCAGCGCCAGCGGCAGCCCGAGCACGCCGGCGCGAGCGACGGATTGCGGTGTTCCACCGACGGCGATCCAGATCGGCAATTTGTCCTGCAAGGGCCGGGGATAGACGCCGCGATCATTGATCGGAGCGCGCAGACTGCCCGACCAGGTCACCCTGACATGATCGCGGATGGCGAGCAGCAGGTCGAGCTTCTCGGCAAAGAGCTCGTCATAATCTTCGAGATTGTAGCCGAACAGCGGAAACGACTCGATGAACGAGCCGCGCCCGGCCATGATCTCCGCCCGGCCGCCGGACAGAAGGTCGAGGGTGGCAAACTGCTGGAAGACGCGCACCGGATCGTCGGACGACAGCACGGTCACAGCGCTGGTCAGCCTTATGCGCCTGGTTCGTTCGGCCCCCGCCGCCAGTGCCACCGCCGGAGCGGAGGCAGCGTAGTCGGGACGGTGGTGCTCGCCGAGACCAAAGACGTCCACCCCGACCTGGTCGGCGAGCTCGATCTCCTCGATCAAATTGCGCAGCCGCTCGTGCGCACCGATCGCACAGGGACCCGGTTCCGGGCTTACGTCGGCGAAAGTGTAGAGACCGAGTTCCATAGTGTGTCATCCCAGCGTTTGTCCTGGCGCTGCAGGTAGCGATCAGTCCGCCGCCCCGCCAGATGCCTAGATGGTGAACAGTGCGGGTGCCTTTCAGCCGAATTCAATCGAAATGGCGTCTCCCGGCTGCAACAGATCAGAATTTCATGGCTGGCATACCGTTTTGGCGCTTGAACTCTCGGTTTTCACGCGTATGTAAGCCTCGCAAATTGACTTCAGGGAAGTGGACTTGGCTATCTATAGGGAAAAAGACGTTTTCGAGCGGCGCAATGCCGCGAACGAGGCAAAGAAGGCGCTTCTGGAGCGCTTCAAGGCAAAGCCGGCGGCAGATGATCCAGCGGTGCTGGCACGACAGGCCGAGCGCAAGGCGATCCTCGAGGCCCGCGCGATACGCGAGGCCGAAAAGGCCAGGCTGAAGCAGGAAAAGCTGGCGCGCGAAGCGGCCGAAAAGGCCGAGCGCGAGGCAGCCGCCGAAGCGGCACGCATCGCCGCCGAAGAGGCCGCACAGGCCGAAGCGAAGATCCGGGAAGCTGAAGAGAACGAGCGCATCGCCCGTTTTCTTGCCGACGAGGCCGAACGCAAGGCCAAGCGTGACGCACGCTATGCCGCGCGCAAGCAGCGCACCGGCAGGACGCCGCCCGGCTTCTCCGCGCGATAACGCCTCCGGCACTGATTCAAGCCATCGGAACGCTCCGTTTCGATGGCTTTCGGCCGATTTCTTGAATGCGTGAAATCTGTCTTCGCCGCATCGATAGGGGATGCGCGCGAGCTTAATGAACAATCATGCCGGCCGCGTTTGCGGCCGGTCGAAATAAGCCGAAACGGCCCTACTTGTCCTTCAGCTTCATCGCCTTCACCGGCGGTGCCTTCAGGGCCGGCGCCGGAGCGGGTTTCTTCGCGTCCTTCTTCGGCTTGCGGGCTTCCTTGCCTGCCTTCATCGCACCCTTAGCCATGATTCGTTCCTCCAGTTGATGTCTGGCGAAGTGAAACAAGAGAACGCGCTCGACTGCAAGAGGCCGCTGCCGTGCAGTCGCCCTGGCCGATGGCTGTCAACCGGTTTCTAATTCCCTCGTAAACCGCAGCGGTCCGTGCCAAGGTCTTCTTCGCACTGCAGCATCAGCCCTCGCGTTTCGCCGGCTGATGATCAGGCAGGCCGGTCAGGGACGACAATGCGGATCCACATCGGTTGCCAGATGAGCTTCGACTTCCCGCAGGAAACACCGCTGATCGCGATGCTAAATGTCCATTATTCGCGCGCATCCGATCTTGAGCGGCCGGACTTCCTGACGTCGAACCCGCCGGTGCCGATCGAGAGCTACCGCGACAGTTTCGGCAATTGGTGCAACCGTCTCGTTGCGCCGGCCGGGCGCTTTGCCTTCGGCACCGACGCGGTCATCCGCGACCCCGGCTCCTTCGAGACGCGCGAGCTGACGGCGTGGCAGCACGAGGTGCGCGATCTGCCGTCGGAGACGCTGCTGTTCCTGCTGCCCAGCCGTTATTGCGAGAGCGACGTGCTGTCGAATGAAGCGTGGCGGCTGTTCGGCAGCACCCCGCTCGGCATTCCGCGCGTCCAGGCGGTCTGCGACTTCGTCCATAACCACATCGTCTTCAACTATTTCAATGCACGGCCGACGCGCACCGCCGCCGAGGCCTATCGCGAGCAGAGTGGTGTGTGCCGCGACTTTGCTCACCTCGCTGTTGCCTTCTGCCGCGCCCTGAATATTCCAACCCGCTACTGCACCGGCTATATCAGTGACATCGGCCTGCCAAAGCCGTGGTCGGACATGGATTTCGCCGCCTGGATGGAGGTCTATCTCGGCGGCCGCTGGCACGCGTTCGACCCGCGCAACAACGCGCCGCGCATCGGCCGCATCCTGATTGCTTCCGGGCGCGATGCCGCTGATGTGCCGCTGACCCACATTTTCGGGCCGGGCGCGCTGGCTGGCTTCAAGGTCTGGACGGACGAGGTCGTCGAATAGCCCCGCGCCGCCCTTTTGGATAACTGACCTCGTGAACAACTCGGCGCTTCAGGCGTTGTGAGAGCTGTGGAGCGTGGGCGGGCGCTCCGCCAATCTCGGTGCATCAACCAAGGCAGCACACCGTGGCGGCGCATGGCGGGTCGAAAAAAGTGATCTATGCGGCGCTCGCCGGAAATCTTGCGATCGCACTGACCAAATTCGCCGCTGCCTTGTTCACGGGCAGCTCGGCAATGCTCTCGGAAGGCGTCCACTCGCTCGTCGATACCGGCAATGGCAGCCTGCTGCTTTACGGCATGCACCGCGCCGCGCGCCCGGCCGACCGTACGCATCCGCTCGGCCATGGCCGCGAGCTGTACTTCTGGAGCTTCATCGTTGCGCTCCTCGTTTTTGCACTGGGCGCCGGCATATCGTTCTACGAAGGCGTGACGCACATCATGACGCCGGAGCCGATTGCCAACGCCAAGGTGAACTACGCTGTCCTTGGCCTTTCCTTTCTCTTCGAAGGCACCTCTTGGCTGGTGGCGCTGAAGGAGTTCCGCCACCAAAAAGGCAGCCACGGCTGGCTCGAGGCGGTGCAGCTCAGCAAGGATCCGAGCGTCTACACCGTACTCTTCGAGGACAGCGCGGCACTTCTCGGCCTCGTTGTCGCCTTCGCCGGCATATCGGCGGCGGAACTGCTGGACATGCCGAAGCTCGACGGCGCCGCGTCGATCGGCATCGCGCTGATCCTGGGCGCAACCGCGATCTTCCTGGCGCGCGAAAGCAAAAGCCTGCTGCTCGGCGAGCCGGCTTCGCCCGAGGTGCAAATGAAAGTATTGGACATCGTCCAGCAGGACCCGGCGGTGCAGCGGGCGAATGGCGCGCTGACGCTGCATATGGGTCCGCAGGAGATCGTCGCCGCTCTGAGCATCGAGTTCGAGGACCACTTGTCGGCGCCCGAGATAGAGACCTGCGTCGAACGCCTTGAGACGCGGCTGAAAGCGGAGATGCCGGAGGTGACGCGGCTGTTCGTCAAGCCTCAGACCACCGGCACCTGGGAACGCCGGAGCAAGGCCTTGGCGGGGGCATCCGGACAAGAACCGGCCTAAGGAAAATGGCTTGAGGAAATCGATGCGCCGTCGGGCAGTCCCGGCTATGATCGCAGGCAAAAGCTCGGGAGGAACGAAGATGAAAATCGACGGCGGGTGTCATTGCGGCGCCATCACTTACGAGGCCGAGGTTGATCCGGAAAAGACCACCATTTGTCACTGCATCGATTGTCAGAAGCTAACCGGAACGGCCTTTCGCGTCACCGTGCCGACGTCCGAGGACAATTACAGGATCACCAAGGGCAAGCCGAAAATCTACATCAAGACCGGTTCGAGCGGCGCCAAGCGCGCCCAGGCGTTTTGCGGTGAGTGTGGCTCGCATCTCTACGCCACGTCGGCGGGCGAGGGACCGAAGGTTTACGGCATCAGGGTCGGCACGGCACGGCAGCGCGAGCAACTGGTGCCGAGAAAGCAGATCTGGCATCGCTCGGCGCTGCATTGGCTGCCGGAATTCGAAGGCACCACCATCATCGAGGAGCAGTAGCGCCAGACCGGGGCGAAGCGCTCGCCTCCGGTTCCGGCGTAGCTCTCAATCGTCGCCTTCGACGACCCTTAGCCTCAATTGCCCGGTTTTCGAATCGGCGACACGCGCGCTGCTTTCCGCTTTTGCTCCGCTGCCATTCGAACCAGCGGTATCCTCCGCCGGCTGCACGCCAAACTCCAGCGCCTCGATCTTTTGTCCGCGCCGGGTCACCTTCGATGTCGAGACAAGGATGTCCTCGATATCCTTGGCCGATTGACCGAAATGCGTCTGCAATTTGCGCACCCGCTCGTCGAGCCGGGAAACATCTTCCATCAGCCGGATGACTTCGCCCTGGATCAGGTGCGCCTGCTCGCGCATGCGTGCATCCTTGAGGATTGCCTGGATGACCTGGATCGACAGCATCAAAAGCGATGGCGAAACGATGACGATCCGCGATCGATGCGCCTTTTGGACAACGGCCTCGAAATTCTCATGGATTTCGGCGAACACCGATTCCGAGGGCACGAACATGAAGGCGGTGTCCTGCGTCTCGCCCTGGATCAGGTATTTTTCGGAAATATCCCGGACATGCACCTCGATGTCGCGGCGGAAAGCCTGTGCGGCGGACTTCTGCAGGTCGGCGCCTTCGGCGGCACGGATGGCGTTCCACGCCTCGAGCGGAAACTTTGCGTCGATGGCAAGTGACGGCGCGCCGTTCGGCATCTTCACCAGGCAGTCGGGCCGGCTGCCATTCGACAAGGTCGCCTGGAATTCATAGGCGCCGTGCGGCAATCCGTCGGCGACGATGGCCTCCATGCGCGACTGGCCGAAGGCGCCGCGCGTCTGCTTGTTGGAAAGGATCGCCTGCAATTGCACGACCTGGCCGGCCAGCGACTGGATATTGCCTTGCGCGATATCGATAACCGCCAGCCGTTCCTGCAGCTTGGCGAGGCTCTCATGCGTCGATCTCGTCTGCTCGGTCATGGTCTGGCCCAGGCGGCCGGTCATGGCATCGAGGCGCTGGCCGATCGACTGGGTCAGTTCCGCCTGGCGCGCCCCGAACACTTCGGCGATGGCGCCCATGCGGCCCTGCATTTCCGCCTGGCTTGCCAAGATGCCGGCCATCCGCAGCTCGGCGTCACGGGCGTGGTCGGCGGCTTCGGCGGCCGCCACTGCACGCGCCTTGGCCGATCGCCAGAGCGCAACGACGAGCGCCACGAACAGTCCAAGGAATAGCATTGCGCCGAAACCCAGGGCTTGGCCGAGCGTGAGCATGGTGGCGCCGAGGCGGGCGACAGGTTCGGACAGGATGGTGGCCAGATCGTTCATGCCGACAGCATAGATGATTCGGTCTGCCGGCACAGATCAAAACGTGAACGACCCGAAGCCGTCCCGGTTGACGCTTTTCCTGCGAGGTCTTAGGTGAGACGCCATGTCGATCAAGCCTCTTATCATCCTCCCCGATCCCGTCCTGCGCCAGGTTTCAAAACCGGTCGAGCGTGTCGATGGCGATTTGCGCAAACTGGCCGGCGACATGCTGGACACCATGTATGACGCGCCCGGCATCGGCCTCGCAGCGATCCAGGTCGGCGAACCCTTGCGCATGCTGGTGATCGACCTCGCCAAGGAGGACGAGACGCCGGCACCGCACGTCTTCATCAATCCCGAAATCCTCGAAAGCGCCGACCAGCGTTCGGTCTACGAGGAAGGCTGCCTGTCGATCCCTGACTACTACGCCGAGGTCGAGCGTCCGGCGGCGGTGCGGGTGAAATATCTCGATCGCGACGGCAAGCTGCAGGAGATCGAGGCCGAGGGGCTGATGGCGACCTGCCTGCAGCACGAGATCGACCATCTCAACGGCGTGCTGTTCATCGACCACATCTCAAAACTGAAGCGCGACATGGTGGTCAAGAAGTTCAAAAAGCTCGCCAGGGACAAGGCGCCGGGCAAGATGGTGGGGTAGGGGTCGACGAATGCCCCTGCGTGTCATCTTCATGGGTACGCCCGAATTTTCCGTGCCGACGCTGCGGGCGATTGCCGGGGCCGGGCACGGGTTGACCGCCGTCTATACGCAGCCGCCGCGCGCCGGCGGCCGGCGCGGGCTCGAGCTGACGCCGTCGCCGGTGCAGCGCGAGGCGGATCAGTTGGGCGTCGAGGTGCGGACGCCGGTGTCGCTGAAGGGCGAGGCGGAGCAGGAGGCGTTCCGCGCCTTGCGCGCCGATGTCGCCGTGGTCGTCGCCTACGGGCTGCTTCTGCCCAAACCCATTCTCGAGGCGCCGCGGCTCGGTTGCCTCAATGGCCACGCATCGTTGTTGCCGCGCTGGCGCGGCGCTGCCCCTATCCAGCGCGCCATCATGGCCGGCGATACCGAAACGGGCATGATGGTGATGCGGATGGAGGAAGGCCTCGACACCGGGCCGGTGGCAATGGTTGAAAAATGTCCGATTGGACCCGACATGACGGCCGGCGATCTGCACGACCGGCTGATGGTCCTCGGTGCTGCGCTGATGGTGCAAGCGCTGGAACGGCTGGAACGAAATACGCTGACATTTACCACACAGGCGGAGGTGGGGGTGACCTACGCCAAGAAAATCGATAAATCGGAGACTCGCATAGACTGGCTGCGACCTGCCGGCGACGTGCACAACCAGATTCGCGGCTTGTCGCCCTTTCCCGGTGCATGGTGCGAGGCCGAAATCGGCGGCCGTGTAGAACGGCTGAAACTGCTTCGCTCGACGCTCTCGCAAGGCGCCGGCGAACCGGGAGGAATTCTCGATGACCGGCTGACGGTCGCCTGCGGGTCAGGCGCGATCAGGCTGGTCGAAGTTCAACGTGCGGGCGCAAGGCCCATTGCCGCGCAGGAGTTTCTGCGCGGGGCCAAGCTCGAAAAAGGAATGAAATTGTCATGAGCATGATGTCCATACGCGCGGCGACGCCGCGGGACCGCGAGGCGATCCGCCTTGTCGAAGAACACGCATTCGGCCAGCAGACGGAGGCCGGACTGGTCGACGCGCTGGTCACCGGCGGTGATGCCGTCGTCGAACTGGTGGCGGACGAAGACGGGCAAGTGGTCGGGCATATCCTGTTTTCACGGCTGTTCGTGCAGAATGGCGGCAAGAGCTTCCCGGCGGTGGCTTTGGCTCCTTTGGCGGTCGAGCCGTCGTTCCACGGCACCGGCATCGGCGGTGCGCTGGTCCGCGAGGCGCATATCCGCCTGAAGGCTGCTGGCGAGACGCTCGCCGTGGTGCTCGGCGATCCAGCTTACTATGGACGTTTCGGTTACAGCCGCGCCCGTGCAGCGAAATTCGAGAGCGAGTACCAAAGCGAGGCTTTGCAGGCGCTTGCCTGGGGCGAGGCGCCGGAGACCGGCAGGCTGGTCTACGCCTCGGCCTTCGGCTCAGCCCTCGCCGCCTGATTTCGCTTCGATCCGGGAATGCCGCGTTTTCGCCTCGACATCGAATATGACGGCAGTCTCTTCGCCGGCTGGCAGCGCCAGGCCAACCAGCCTTCGGTGCAGCAGGCGATCGAGCAGGCGATCGAGAAGTTCTGTGGTGAGCAGGTTTCGCTGCGCGCCGCCGGCCGCACCGATGCCGGCGTCCATGCGACCGCTCAGGTGGCGCATGTCGATCTGATCAAGGCATGGCCCGGCGACAAGGTGCGCGACGCCGTCAACGCGCATCTGCAAGCGGCCAAGGCGCGCATCGCCGTCCTGAAGGCCGCCGCCGTGCCGGATAGCTTCGATGCGCGTTTCTCGGCGATCGGCCGCCATTACCTCTACCGCATCGTCAATCGCCGCGCGCCGGCGGCGCTCGACAAGGGCAAGATCTGGTGGGTACCGAAGCAGCTCGATGCCGGTGCCATGCACGAAGCGGCAAAGGTGCTGCTTGGCCGGCATGATTTCACCACCTTCCGCTCGACCCAGTGCCAAGCCTCCAGCCCGGTCCGCACGCTCGACCGGCTGGATGTCAGCCGGGCGGGCGATTTCATTGAGGTCCGCGCTTCGGCGCGCTCATTCCTGCACAACCAGGTGCGCTCTATGGTCGGCTCGCTCAAACGCGTCGGCGAAGGCGGCTGGACTGTTGCCGACCTCAAGGCGGCGCTTGAGGCGCGCGACCGTGCGGCCTGCGGTCAGGTGGCGCCGCCCGACGGGCTGTTTCTCGTCGGCGTCGATTATCCGACGCCTGGCTGATCCGGAACGCTGATCCCGAGCAGCGCCTGCAGTCCGAACAGGACGATCAGCGACGCCACGAACATGCCGGCAAAAACGGCGCTGCCGACCGCCGCACCCCTGCCGATCGCAACGTTGGTCATCCGCCAGGTCAAGACCATCGACAGCGCGAACAACAGCAGCGACACGAGTCCGGAGACTTCGTTGGCCGACGTCAGGAAAAGCCGGATCAACGCCGATGGCAGCATCATCCAGGCGATGATCGCCGAGGCCCAGTTGCTGGCCACGACATAATGGACGAAACGGCCGCCGACGCCGACCCGCGGCGCCACCAAGGCGAGGCCTATGAGCGGCAGCACCCAGGCGCCGATATCGACGGTGGCCAGGCGGATCAACATGCTGAAACGGCCGACGAATGCGTTGGGGTCGCCGATCTCGTTGGCAATACCGACCCAGCCGACGATCAGTGCCGGCGCCGCGACGACGATGGCAAAAAAGGAGTTCCAGAATCCGTCCGCCGAAAGGTCGAGCAGGCGAAATCCGTCGGCCTTGCCGAGCATCAGCCGCCAGGCACCGGCAAGCGAAGCGTAGGTTTCATCCGCTGAAAGCATCACTAGGATATGTCCTGCGCAAACCAGTCTTCAACGAAGCGCAGATAAATCTGCGTCAGCGTCTCAAGGTCGGCAATCGCCACGCGTTCGTCGACCATGTGCATGGTCTTGCCGACAAGGCCAAATTCGACCACCGGACAATAATCCTTGATGAAGCGGGCATCGGAGGTGCCGCCGGAGGTGGAGAGCGCCGGCTTCCTGCCGGTCACCGCCTTGATCGAGCCGTAAAGCGTCTCGATCAACCTGTCGTCGCGTGTCAGAAAAACGTGGCTCGGTCCGTCGCGCCAAGCGATCTCGTAGTCGACCGGCGTCGTCTTGCCGGCGCGGTATTTCTTGCGTTTCGCCGCCCGGTCGAGGCGGTTGTGGATCTCGGCCTGGATCGTCTCGGCGGTCCATGTGTCGTTGAAGCGAATATTGAAGGTAGCCGCCGCCTTCGCCGGGATGACGTTGGTGGCAGGATTGCCGACATCGATGGAGGTCACCTCAAGATTGGTCGGCTGGAAATCCCCTGTTCCGTTGTCGAAGACGGGGTGAAGCAAGGCGTCGACCAGCGTCACCAGGCCGCGCACCGGGTTGTCGGCCAGCTGCGGATAGGCGGCGTGGCCCTGGCGGCCGTTGACGACGACCGTGCCCGATAGCGAGCCGCGCCGGCCGATCTTGATCATATCGCCGAGCGCGTCGGGATTGGTCGGCTCGCCGACGATCGCAGCATGCCATTTCTCGCCTTTGCCGGCCGCCCATTCGAGCAGTTTCGTCGTGCCGTTGATCGCCGGACCTTCCTCATCGCCGGTTATCAGCAGCGAGACCGACCCCTTCGGGCCGCCCTTCTGCGCGATGTGTCGCGCTACCGCCGCGACGAAACAAGCGATGCCGCCCTTCATGTCGACGGCGCCGCGGCCGAACATCTCGCCATTTGCGATGTCGGCGGCAAAGGGCGGGTGCGTCCAGGCTGTTTCATCGCCCACCGGCACGACATCGGTATGGCCGGCAAACATCAGATGCGGGCCGTTGCCGGAACGCCGCGCGTAAAGGTTCTCTATGTCAGGTGTGCCGGATTCGGAAAACACCGGGCGCTCGACGGCAAAGCCGAGCGGCTTCAACATTTCTTCCAGCGCGCTCAGCGCACCGCCTTCGGCGGGCGTCACGGAAGCGCAGCGGATGAGAGCAGCCAGATTTCTGGTCGGATCGGTAGGCAGCGTCATGGGCAAAGCGATAGTCGAAAGCGCAGGGACTGTCACGGCCAGACATAAGGGCCAGACATGCCGCCGACATTATGGTTTTCATGTCGTATGATTGCGGCAAGGCCTCTCGACCAGGGCAGGGCCATCGCATGATCACGCATGGCAAGACAATCGTAATCGCCGGTGCCGGCAGTATCGGCTGCTACGCCGGCGGCTGCCAGATACTTGCCGGGCGACAAATGGTTCTGCTGGCGGCCGGGCATCGAGAAGGCGCTGCAAGTAGCGGTCAAGAGCGGCGCGACGCAAGGCATGGCCGGCCGGGCAGGAGAGAAGCGGATCGCCTTGCCTGTCGCCGCCGTCAGATGGTAGCCCGCACAGGTGCCCAGTAACGGCCCTTGCCGGTGCGCTTGGCTTCGTAGAGCGCATGGTCGGAACAGGTGAGCAGGATTTCCGGATCGCCGCCGTCGGCGGGTGCGAAGGCGCTGCCGACGCTCAAGCCGACATGGATGGCGGAACCGACCCCGAGGTCGAAAGGCACCGAGACCTTTTCGATGGCCCGCTTTGCCAGGTAGGTGGCCTCGATCTCCGAGGTTGCGGGCAAAAGGATGACAAATTCATCGCCGCCAATGCGGAAGACCATGTCCCCCGGACGGAAGCCGCGCTTCAATCGTTCGGCCACCTTGCACAGCAGCACGTCGCCGACGGCGTGGCCAAAACGGTCGTTGACCTGTTTGAAACCGTCGAGATCCATGCTGAGCACTGCAAACGGCTTGCCGCCATTGGCGGCCGGCGCCGCAAGCTCGCGGCACATGTCGCGCAATTTCTCCTGCAGGAAGATGCGGTTTGGCAGGCCGGTCAGCGCGTCCTTGATGGCCAGGTCGCGATTGTCCAGTTCGGCGCGGATCATGCGGGCATTGATTGCGTGGTTCTGAAGCAGCACGATGATGACGCCAGCCACATAGAACGGCGTTTGAATTCCGACGATCGGCATTCCGGGCGCCGCAGAAAACAATGCACCGACCACGTAAGGCAGGCTTACGGCCAACATGACGAATATGGCGAAGCGCGGGGTCGCCGCATTGCGTGACGACACCACGCCGACGACGCCTGCGACATTCAAGGCGGCAAGTACGGAAAGCGCCATATTCCCGCTGGCAACACAGCCATAGCAGCCGAGGCCGAAGACGACCGACCAGACGCCGCTGGCTGCCATCAGGCCCGCCAGCGGCCCTTTGGAGCCGCGCGTGCGGGCCTGTTCGCATTCCCGCATCAACAGAACGCGGACGGTGAAAAGCATCAGGTCGGCGGTAATCCAGGCGTAGGGCCACCAATCCCCGGTGGCGAGAGCGGCGCTGACCGCAACCAACAGAACGCTGATGGTGCCGAACAGGACTGCGAATTTGCGGTCGAAGGTGGTGTCGAGAAGCCGCGCGCGGACAGCTTCCGGTTCCAATTTCATTGGCGAAGAGAACCAGGCAAACAGGCGAGCGCCGGCGCTCCACGTTTTGCGCGGCTCCTTGGTGATCAGGGATAGGTCGCTTGCCAGTCGAGCGCTCCGTGCCGGTCGACACAGTCTTCGCCGGCATGCTGGGCCAGGGTGATTAACATTCGCTTAGAGCATCTGGCGCAAAACCGGGCTTTCGGAACTCCGCGCTCTGTCGCTCTAGCGGATCTGCCGCCGGGTCGCCGGTTTTAGCTTGCCGGCCCCGGTCGTCTGCGGACTGCAGGCCGACGCGGCGGACCCGGCTCGGGATCGGTCTTCGCCGCACGTGCCGGCTGCCCATGAGGGGTTTCGATCAGCGTGATCTTCTGCCAGATCTTTCGCGAGAGGTTCGAAGCCAGGTTCTCGATGTCGTTGACGCCGTCGATGACCACGGCGTCATTCACCGATTGCGCGAACAGCGCGGCGATCTTGCCGGTGATCGACAGCATTTCGGAGCAGTAGTCGAGATAGCGGGCAAGGTCGGCGGCGTTGGTGATGCGGGCTGGCGAATGCGCAGTCGGCTTGAAACTGGGTGAAAGTGCGGCCGGATCCTTGGTCAGCTGGTGCATGTCGATGACATGGATCAGCGAACGCAACCCGTGGAGCTGGCGAAACACCCGCTTGCGCTTGATCCGCTCCTCGGAGCGAATCAGGGCCAGGAAGCCCAGCACCGCGAGGATGATCACGTTGAGGGAGGCTTCGATTCCTTGCACCGACTGGAAGGCATCGTGGTTTCCCGAGATGCGGCCGAGCGGCAGGATTGTGCCGACGAACAGGAACATCAGCGCTCCGGCGACGAAGGCGGCGATGATGAGGCCGCGCAGCCACCAGATCGGCGCCTCCAGCGCCTTGGCTGCCTTTGCCAGATCGCGCGACAGCGACACCAGCTCGGCGGCGACGCCACGCAAGCCTGCATCGGGAAAGCGCTCGGCGACGCGCCCTTCCAGCCGTTCGGCGGTTTCGAGGATCAGTTTCGGATCAAGCGAGCGGTAGCGCATGACGAAATGTCCGATCGGCGCTCAGGGTTCAGCCGGGGCATTGGTGCGCTTGCCGTAGCGGTTGGGGCCGGGTTGCCCTGGAAACAGGCAAAGCACGAGGAAAGCGATGATCGAGACAACCGGCACGAAAAGCACCAGCGCCGCAACGCCCGGCTTGTCGAGGTCGTGCAACCGCTTGACCGCCAGCACCACGTTCGACCAAAGCGAGGCAATGAAGGCGATGAAGAAAATAAACGACCACATGTTGCTCTCGGTGGTGCCTTCCGGCACCAGCGTGAAACGGTAGAGCGGGAAGGCCTGTACGATGGCCACCAGCAATCCTCCAAGAAAATAGGCCGCGCGGCTGACGCGGCCCGAAGCTTTGAAGAAAAGCCAGATGAGGTCTGATCTATCAGGCAAGCGAATTCCGTCCGTATTCGTTGAGAAAGATCAAGCGCGCAGCAATTCGTTGATCGATGTCTTGGAACGGGTTCTGGCGTCGACCCGCTTGACGATGACGGCGCAGTAGAGGCTGGGGCCGGGCTCGTTGTTTGGAAAAGGCTTGCCGGGCAGCGAGCCGGCGACGACGACGGAATTAGGCGGCACCTCGCCGTAGAAGATCTCGCCGGTGGCGCGGTCGACGATCTTGGTCGACTGGCCGATGAAGACGCCCATGCCGAGCACCGAGCCTTCGCGCACAATGCAGCCTTCGACCACTTCGGAACGGGCGCCGATGAAACAGTTGTCCTCGATGATGGTGGGACCCGCCTGCATCGGCTCCAGCACACCGCCGATGCCGACACCGCCCGACAGATGCACATTCTTGCCGATCTGGGCGCAGGAGCCGACCGAAGCCCAGGTGTCGACCATGGTGCCGCTGTCGACATAGGCGCCGACATTGACGAAGGACGGCATCAGCACGGCGCCCGGCGCGACATAGGCGGAGCGGCGCACGATCGACGACGGCACGGCGCGGAAGCCGGCCTTCTCGAAATCGACGGCGCTCCAGCCGTCGAACTTCGAGGGCACCTTGTCCCACCAAACCGCCTGACCGGGACCACCCTTGATGATCTCCATCGGGTTGAGCCGGAAGGACAGCAGCACCGCTTTTTTCAGCCACTGGTTGACGTGCCATTTGCCGTCGGCCTGCCGCTCGGCGACGCGGGCGACGCCCCGGTCGAGCAGGTCGAGCGCCGATTGGATGGCCTCGCGCGTCTCGCCGCGGGTTGCGGTCGAAATCGTGTCGCGTTCCTCGAAGGCGTTCTCGATGATCTCCTCGAGGCTCGCGAGATCGTGCTTCGACATGAATTCGCTCCATTACCAAGCTGTTAAGGGCCGGCGCCTTAACCTGTTTGAAAGTCGCGCGGACCCTATGTGAAGGCTTGGGGAGGGTCAATCGCGGCAGCGTCACGGGACGGCGCAAGTGAATGATTGGACGGGTAAAGCAAATATGACTCCCATGGAAAAGGCGGGATGGACGCCGCTGCCGCATTCGGACGAGGATCTGGAGCGGTCGAGAAGCGTGCCGGACACGCCGCAAACGCGCGCGGAGACATATCGGCTGGCCTGGAACGACCCCGATTTCATGACGCGGCGCGAGTTGCGCGCGGTCAGGCTGCAGCTCGAACTGCTGAAACCGGAGATGATCCTGGCCGAGCGCGGCATCCAATCGACCGTCATCCTGTTCGGCGGCGCCCGCATTCCCGAGCCCGGCGGCGAAGCCTGGGCGGCCAAGAACGAGACGCAGAAGAAGAACCTCGAGCAAAACAGCAAATATTACGAGGAGGCGCGCAAATTCGCCCGCCTCTGCTCACAGCAGTCGGCCACCTCGTACTATCGCGAATTCGTCGTGGTGACCGGCGGCGGGCCGGGCGTCATGGAGGCCGGCAATCGTGGCGCCGACGATGTTGGCGCGCCGTCGATCGGTCTCAACATCGTGCTGCCGCACGAGCAGGCGCCAAACGCCTACGTGACGCCGGAACTCTGCTTCAACTTCCACTATTTCGCGGTCCGCAAGATGCATTTTGTCATGCGTGCCAAGGCCGTTGCGGTATTTCCCGGCGGCTTCGGCACGATGGACGAGTTCTTCGAAACGCTGACCCTGATCCAGACCGGCCGCATGGAACGCGTGCCGGTCATTCTGTTCGGCAAGGCTTTCTGGGAAAGGGCAATCGACCTCGATTTCCTCGCCGAGCAAGGCACGATCACTCCCGGCGACCAGGATATCATCGATTTTGTCGAGACCGCCGACGAGGCCTGGGGGATCGTCAGCCGCTTCTATAAACTTTGACAAGCAAGCAGGACTTGAAGCGCGCAGGCTGCCTCAAGCAGGGACTTCGACGATCGCCGTGAGAAAGCCGGCGAGATCGTCGGTGACGAAGTCCACATCATCCTCGTTGGCCGGGTCGCGTTCCCAAATTTCCGAGAAGGTCGGCTCGAAATTGCGCGGCACCACCAGCACCGTGGTCATGCCCAGCGATTTCGGTACCGACAGGTTGCGGGCGAGATCTTCGAACATCACCGCATTTTGCCCGGTAACGGCATGGAGTTCGGCAAATCTCTCATAGGATTGCCGCGCCGGCTTGGGGTTCAGTCCGGCTGCGACGATATCGAAAATATCGTCGAAATGCTCGAGAATGCCCAGCTGCCGCGCGGTGCGTTCGGCATGCCGGCGATCGCCATTGGTGAAGATGAATTTACGGCCGGGAAGCTGGCGAATGGCGGTGCCGAGGACGGGATCGGGCACCAGCCAAGAATAATCGATGTCGTGCACTTTCTCGAGAAAATCGTCGGGGTCGATGCCGTGGCGCGTCATCAATCCGTTCAGTGTCGTGCCGTATTCGCGGTAGAGCTCCTTTTGCAGCTTGCGTGCTTCCTCGCGCGGCAGCGTCAGCAATTCTCCGACGTAGGCGGTCATCTTCACATCGATCTGCGAGAACAGATTCGAATGGTGCGGGTAAAGCGTGTTGTCGAGATCGAACACCCAGTCGGTGACATGGGCAAAGCGGGCGGGGTCGGGAAGTGTGGTCATACCGTCCTTATGGCACGAAACGATCTTTCTAACAGGAGGTTTATCCACAACCTATGCGCGCCAAGAGTGGTGAAAATGGCGAAACGATTAACATTTTAAGCATCGCCGAAAGGTGGCATTCAGCGCTTGCTGACACCAAGACGGAGCAGTGGGAGCCAGCGATGAATCACATATTTCTAAAGTCTGCCGCCATCGCTTTCGCCTCCGTCGCCGCCTCGCTTCTGCTGACGCTGATCGTTGTGCCGGCGATGGGATTTTCGATCAATCGCACCATCTGGCTGGCATCCACCCTGTGCCCACTCGTTCTGGCCTGGGGCGCCGGCGCCTATGCATTCTGGCAAAGCGAAAGGGTGAAGAACGCGCACCGCGACCTTGCTCGCAATCATGCCCAGCTTGCAGCCGCGCACCGGCGCCTGGCGGACAAGGCGAGCCGCGACGACATGACCGGCATGCTCAACCGCGAAAGTTTCTTTGCCGCCCTCGACGGCTCTCGGCGTAAGTCCGATCGCGGGGCATTGCTGATCGTCGATGCCGACCATTTCAAGACCATCAACGACAGCTACGGCCATCTGATCGGCGACGATGCGCTGCTCCTGATCGCAAAGGCGATAGAGCGTGGCGTGCGCAGCGGCGACGTGCTTGGGCGCATCGGCGGCGAGGAATTCTGCGCCCTTCTGATTGGTGCCACCGAACACGAGGCCAGGCGCGTCGCCGATCGCATCCGCCGTGAGGTCGAGCGTATCCGTTTCCGGCCCGTCGACGAACGAACGGTTCCGCTGACAGTCAGTATTGGCGGCATCACCTGCGGCAGGGACGCCGCAGTGTCGGAGCTGATGCGCGCCGCCGACCAGCGGCTTTACGAGGCCAAGCATCGCGGCCGCAATCTGTCGATCATCGACCGCGATATTTCCGAAGCCGCCTGAGTTCGGCCCTGAGCCTTCCGCTGGGAGAGTTCCACCCTGTCTGCATTCAACCGCGCCGTGGCCAGACTGTCAAAATCCGAGTATGGCGATGCGGAACAGCAGGGCGGCGGCCGCCAGTGCGACCAGAGCGATGCCAAGGCCAATGGGAGAGCCCCAGCCATACCACTCCATCGCCAGCTTGGCGTATTTGAACTCCTCAGCCGGTGTGAGTGAGCCGCGCGTCGGGGTCTGATTCATTTTTCACTCCCTGCAGGCTGCGATAGGCCTTGCCTTGTGCCCGATGCAGCACATTACTATAATAGCCATAATGTTAGGCGGATTGATAGTTAGATGATCGAAATAAATTCGTCAAGCATGAATCGGGCAGACATGAAGACCGCTATCAGCCTTGCCATTATGGGCTGGCAGGACGCGACGCAGGCTTATGACGACGCAGTGGGCGATAGGCTTGGGCTGAGCATGGCGGAACGCCATTGCTTGGCGCTGCTCTATGGCGGCCCGCGATCGGCTGGCGAGGTCGCGGCCGCAACAGGGTTGACGCCGGCTGCGGTCACCGCGCTGATCGACCGGCTGGAAGCGCGCGGCCTGCTGACACGAACGCGCAGCCTCGAGGACAGGCGCAAGGTGGTCATAGAGGCGACGGAACTCACGCGAGAACTATCGACGCGCTATTATGGCGCGATCGCGCAGGAGGGGGAAAAGGTGATCGCCACATTCAGCGACATTGAACTCGCCACGATCCTGCGCTTCGTCACGGCATCCCTCGACCTTCAGCGCGACCAACTGGCCCGGCTGAAGGCCGAGGCGTTGAAAACAACCGACACCCTATAGGCTCGCCGGGTCGAGCGCTGGCTCGCCTTTGCGGCGCGCCACGATCGCCGCAAGATCGGCGGTCTCGAAAGCATCACGCAGGGCGTCGAACGACGGCAGCACGAAATAGGCACGCTGGAACTTGTCGATCTCGTAGCCGGTGCGCATTACGGTTTCCAAGTCGAAGGGAACATGGTGCGCCTCGCCGCCTTCGACCGCGAACTGAAGCTCTGTGAAGGATGACATCAGCCCAGCGCCGAAAGCCTTCAGCGGCTGGCCCGGCTCGCGTATCAGGCCGTATTCGACGGTGTACCAGTAAAGCCTGGTGATCATCTCGTCGCCGCCGAGCGCAATCACGCTATCGGCCTTCTTGCCATACATCTGCATGAAGTCGGCAAAGACCGGCTGCGTCAGGATCGGCACGTGACCGAAGAAATCGTGGAACATGTCGGGCTCGACAATGTAGTCGAGCTCCTTTTGGGTTCGCAGCCAGTTGGTGACCGGGAAGCGGCGGTTGGCGAGATGGTCGAAGAACGGCTGGGCGGGGATGAGCCCCGGCACGGCGACGATCTCCCAGCCGGTGAACTTGCGCAGCTTCTCGCTGACCGCACCGAAATCCGGGATCTTGTCGAGAAGGCCGAGTGCCGCGACGCCGTCGAGGTAGGAGTGGTGGGCCAGCTTCCTGGTCAGCTTCGTCTGGCGGTCGCACAGCGTGCGCCACACCGCCTGTTCTTCGTCGCTATAATTGTAGCCCTGCGCCACGGTGAAATCGGCACGGCAGACGGAATAATCGCCGCGAAGGCCTCGCGCCGCGCATTCGCGGGCATAGTCGGCAACGTTCATTGTCATGGCTTGCTCTCCCTGGAAATCATGACCAGCGAACTGCCGGAAATTCTAGCCGGATCACGCGAGGCAAATCAGCTTTGATGGTGGCTCAAATGCAGGGTTGGAGGTAAAAGACTCCACGATCGAGCTTTGGGAGAGTGAAAATGCCTCAATTTGACGAATTCGAGATCAAGATGCTCGACATCCTGCAGCGCGACGGGCGCAAGCCGGTATCGGAATTGGCGCAGCAGATCGGCCTGTCGACGACACCTTGCGCGCGGCGCTTCGAGGCTCTTCAGCAGGCGGGCATCATAAAAGGCTTCGCCGCGATACTCAGCCGCCGCGCCGTCGGTCTGATGGTCGAAGTGTTCATCCAGGTGCGCCTCGTGACCCACAGCGACGGCTCGCCCGAAACCTTTATCGCCGCCGTGCAGCGCATGGACGAGGTGTCGTCGTGCTGGACGATGACTGGAGACTACGATTTCCTGCTGCATGTCATGGTGCCGTCGGTCGACGAACTCAATGCCTTCGTCATGCACCGGCTGATGCGGCTCGAAGGCGTGCGCGACGTCCACACGCAGCTTGTGCTGCAGAACATCAAGGGACCCGGCCATGTGCCGCTGGCACATCTCAGACGATAGGCATTTCTGCGGAAAAGCTGCACACAAACTGCTGAAGCGAGCCAATCTCCGGAACTAGATCGCCGACTACGACATGCGGACCGCCATCGCATAAGGCCCGCCATGAAAATCGTCCTGATCAACCCGCCGCATACCGCCATCGGCAGCCGTGTGCCGGACGACCATCTGCCGCCGCTCGGTTTGCTGGCACTGGGCGGTCCGCTGATCGACGCGGGACATCAAGTGCGGCTTGTGGACGCCGAATTCGGGCCGATGGCGCTTGCCATGCTGGTCCGGGACGCCTTGAGCGACCATCCCGACTGCATTCTGATCGGCCATTCCGGCTCGACCTCTGCGCATCCGACAGCCCTGCTGATCGCCGGCATGGTCAAGGACATCCAGCCGGCGACAATCCTGATCTATGGCGGCGTGTTTCCGACCTATCATTGGCGCGACATACTGGCTGAAACGAATGTTTTCGACTTTATCGTGCGCGGCGAGGGCGAGGCGACCATCGTCGCGCTGGTCGAAGCGCTTGAGAAACGCAAGCCGCTGTCGGATGTGGCGGGCATCGCCTTTCCTGACGATTTGCGCCGGCCCTTTGCAACCCGGCCGGCAAGAACGATCACCAACCTCGACGACTACCGCATCGGCTGGGAACTGATCGACTTCAGTCGTTACAGCTATTGGGGAGGCAAGCGCGCGGTGGTCATGCAGTTCTCGCGAGGCTGTCCGCATCTGTGCAACTATTGCGGCCAGCGCGGCTTCTGGACGCGCTGGCGGCACCGCGACCCCATGAAATTCGCGCGGGAGATTGCCTGGCTATACCGCGAGCATGGTGTCGAGCTGATCAACCTTGCCGACGAGAACCCGACGTCTTCCAAAAAAGCCTGGCGCGCCTTTCTCGACGCGATGATCGCCGAGAATGTGCCGGTGCTGATCGTCGGCTCCACCCGCGCCGATGACATCGTCCGCGACGCCGACAGCCTGCATCTCTATCGCAAGGCCGGCGTCATCCGCTGGCCGCTTGGCATGGAAAATACCGACCAGCAGACGCTTGCATTGATTCGCAAGGGCGGCAGCACCTCATCCGACCGCGAGGCGATACGGCTGCTGCGCCTCAACGGCATCTTGTCGATGGCGACCTGGGTGGCCGGTTTCGAGGACGAAAGCTTGCGCGACCTCTGGCGCGGCTTCCGCCAACTGATCGCTTATGACCCTGACCAGATCCAGGCACTCTACGTGACGCCGCATCGCTGGACGCCGTTCTTCAGGATTGCCAGGGACCGCAAGGTGATCCAGCTGGACGCCCGCCTGTGGGACTACAAGCATCAGGTGCTGCAGATGACCCGCCTCAAGCCGTGGATGTTGTTCTTCGCCGTCAAGCTGATCGAACTGGCGGTGCAGTCGCGGCCCAAGGCGTTGGCGCGTATCCTGTTCCACAAGGATCCGGAGCAACGGCATTCGATGCGCTGGTACACCAAAATGGGCCGCCGCGTCTGGTTCCGCGAAGTCTGGGGCTTTCTGGTTCGCGACCGCCGCCTGAAACATGGCCCGACGCTCGCCGAATTCTGGGGCTCGCCGCAAGACGAGGAAGAGGAATCGATGGTTGTCGAACGCCTGCCGCGTCAGTCCGTGACCGCTATTTCGCCAAACGCTTGAGCCCCTCAGACACCCGGCCTCACGGCACGATTAGCGTGCCGGCGCCGTGTTCGGTGAACAGCTCGAGCAGCACCGCATGCGGCGTCTTGCCGTTAAGGATGACGACGCCTGCGACGCCCCGCTCGATTGCCTCGATGCAGGTCTCGACTTTGGGGATCATGCCGCCCGAGACCGTGCCGTCCTTGATCAGGGCCTTGGCCTCGGCCACCGTCAGCTCGTCGATCAGCTTCTTGTCCTTGTCGAGCACGCCGGGCACGTCGGTAAGGAACAGCAGGCGCGTCGCCTGGCAGGCGCCGGCGATGGCGCCGGCAAAAGTGTCGGCGTTGATGTTGTAGGTATGGCCGTCGCGGCCGGGCGCTACCGGCGCCAGCACCGGGATCATTTCGGACCGCGCCAGGAGGTCGAGCAATGTGCGGTCGACCTCGACAGGCTCACCAACGAAGCCCAGGTCGAGCACCCGCTCGATGTTGGAATCCGGATCGATCATGGTCTTGCGCGCTTTTTCGGCAAACACCATGTTGCCGTCCTTGCCGCACAGGCCGATCGCCCACTCGCCCTCGGCATTGATCAGCGCGACGATCTCCTTGTTGATCGACCCGGCCAGCACCATCTCGACAATCTCGACGGTCTTCTGGTCGGTGACGCGCAAGCCGCCCTCGAATTTGGATTCGATGCCCATCTTGCTGAGCATGGCGCCGATCTGCGGCCCACCGCCATGCACGACGATCGGGTTGACGCCGGATTGTTTCAAAAGTGCGATGTCGCGGGCGAAAGCCTTGCCGAGCGCGATGTCGCCCATCGCGTGGCCGCCATATTTCACCACGACCGTCTTGTTCTCGTAGCGTTGCATATAGGGCAGCGCTCTTGAAAGCAGCGCGGCCTGCATTTCGGCGGTGGCGGCGACATCCGTCATCGGCGTGGTTCCCAGCTTGGCATGAACGGCGGCGTCTTAGCGGGAATTGGACGAGGGGGCAAACGGCTTTGCTGTCACGATCGATCAAATCGGTACTACTATTTGTTTGACCATGATCTTGTCCGAAAACCGGTTCCCACCTTTCGGGATCATGGTCTATGCCGGCACCTGCAGCGGCGCCCGCCGTCCCGGCCAGCCCGAGATCTTTTCCATCTGCGCGGCAAACGACAAAAGCGTTTCCTCGTCGCCGGGGCGGCCGGCGGCCTGGACGCCGAGCGGCAGGCCGGCATCGGTGACGTAGACCGGAAGCGTGATCGACGGTTGCCCGCTGACGTTCTGGATCGCCGGCCAGTGGGTGAACCAGAGGCTCTTGTCCATCAGCTGGCCGAATAGCGGCTTGAACTTCAGCAGGCCGGCGAGGCGCAGTCTGTCCAGGACATTCTCGATGAATTCGTCGACGCCTTTCGGGTCCATGGTGCCGCAGGCGAGCGGCGGGTGCGCGATGACAGGCATCAGCACCGCATCATAGCGCGCGGTTTCGGTGATAAGCCGGCGCGAGGCGGCGTGCAGCCGCTGCAGGCCGGCGTAGATTTCGCCGGCCGAGAGGATTTCACCGAACCGGCTCATTACGCGCGTGGCGCGTTCGATGTCGCCTGAGATGGAGCGGCCGACGCGCAAGGCCTCGGCACGCATCGTGCCGGCCACCGCCGCGGCGACGGTTCTGGCGAAATCGGCGATGAAATCGCGATCGATATAGGGCAGGTCGATCTCCTCGATGCTGTGCCCGCCTTCGCGCGCCAGCGCGATCGCCGCATCCAGAGCTTTCAACGTCTCTTCCGATATCGGCAGGCCGAGCGGCGATTTTCGATAGAAGGCGAGCTTGAGCTTGCCCGGATCGCGCCCGGCCGCCGCAGCAAAACTGCCGGTCGGCGACGGTGCCGCGTAGGGCGACAGCGGGTCGGGCCCGTGGGTCAGGTCGAGCAGCAGCGCCGTATCGCGCACCGAGCGGGCCAACGCATGGTCGACGACGAAGCCGTACCAGCTTTCGGTGACGAGCGGTGTCAAGGGCACGCGGCCGCGCGAGGTTTTCAGCCCGACCAGCCCGGTACAGGCAGCAGGCACCCTGATCGAGCCGCCGCCGTCCGAGGCGTGCGCCACCGGCACGACGCCGGCCGCGACCAGGGCAGCCGCACCGCCCGAGGAACCGCCGGTCGTGTGCGCGGTGTCCCATGGATTGCGGGTGACGCCGTAAGCCACCGACTCGGTCACCAGCCTCAGTCCGTGTTCGGGTGCGGTGCTGGTGGCGATCGGGATCAGGCCGGCAGCCAGATAGCGTTCCGTCATGACCGAGTTGAAATCGGGGGTGAAAGCCGGGATGCGGCTACCGCCATGCGTCGGCACGCCCTTCATGGCGATGCCGAGGTCCTTCAGCGCAAAGGGCACTCCGGCAAGCGGCAGCTTGTGGTCGACGGTTTTCGCGCGCGCCCGCGCCGCCTCAAAAAGCGGTTCGGCAATGGCGTTGATCTCCGGCCGGGTGGCCTCGGCCCGGGCGATCGCCGCATCGACGAGATCTTGCGGTGTGAGCTCTCCATTGTGCACGAGTGCGGCCTGGCCGGTTGCGTCATGCTCCCAAAGAACCCGCTCGATCGACATGGTCGCCCTCCCGCTCATGGCAAGCTAGCGGGCGGCGATTTCATTGGCAATCGAGGCTGGGGCTGCCGGTGCGCAAGACCATTTCAGTCGTTGCAAATACATTGCAATCGCCTAATTTGGCGGCCGATGACGCCGCAGGACATCAGCAACCTGATTGTCCGGACTTCGATGAAGGACCGGGCTGCGTTCGATCTGCTCTACCGGCAGACCAGCGCGAAACTTTTCGGCGTCTGCCTTCGTGTATTGAAGGATCGGGGAGATGCAGAAGAGGCGCTTCAAGAGATCTTCGTCAAGATATGGACGAAGGCGGACCGTTTCGCCGTTTCGGATCTGAGCCCGATCTCCTGGCTGGTGGCCATTGCGCGCAATCATGCGATCGATCGGATCAGAGCGCGGCGAGAGCCTGCCGCCTATATCGATGCCGCGCTCGACGTGGCCGATCCGGCGCCGGGGCCGGAGGCCATGGCCGTGGCGGGCAGTGAGTCCGGACGCATCTACCATTGTCTCGAGAAGTTGGAGAGTAACCGGGCGGCGGCCGTCCGGGGCGCCTATCTGGATGGCAAAAGCTATGCCGAGCTGGCGGAGCGCTATGGCGTACCGCTGAACACGATGCGGACCTGGCTGCGTCGCAGCCTGTTGAAACTGAGAGAATGCCTGGAAAGATGACGCTGGCTGACGACAATGGACCGGAACGTGGGGGCGACGACCTGTTCGCCGCCGAGTACGTTCTTGGCGTGCTGGCCGCCGATGAACGCGAGATCGCGTCGCGCCGCATCGATGCGGACGCCGCCTTCGCGCGCCTTGTCGATAGCTGGGAGGCGCATCTTTCGCCGATGGCCGCTGCCTATCCGGAGACAGAGCCTCCGATCAGGGTCAAGGAAGCATTGGACCGCCGGCTGTTCGCTGCAGAGCCGCGCGCCGGCCTCTGGTCGAGCCTTGGCTTCTGGCGCGGTCTTGCCGCCGTCGCCATTGCAGCGCTGGCGATCTACATCGCCGTGCCTTACTTCCGCCCGCCCACCGAACCGCCGCAGACGCGGCTTGTCGCCTCGCTGGCGGCCGAAGGCAGCGACGTCAAATATCTCGTTGTCTACGATGCCGCCCGTCACGAGGTCGGTCTTTCCCACGTTTCCGGCGAGCGGGCCGCCGGCAAGGACTTCGAATTGTGGATGATCGAAGGCAAGAAGGCGCCGGTGTCGATGGGCGTCATCCCGGCCGGTGCGACCGCGCATTTGGCCATCCCGCCCGCCGTTCAGGAGAAGTTGGCGCAAGGCGCCGTGCTTGCGGTCAGCGTTGAGCCTGCCGGCGGTTCACCGACCGGCCAGCCGACTGGACCGGTGGTCGCAGCGGGCGATCTGAAGAGCATCTGACCGCTTCTCATCTCCCGGAAGCAGACCTGAAAATCTATCTTCCGCGATTTAAACGCCTGCAAAGCTTGTTGGTGGTTGTCGATCCGCGCCGGGAAAATTTCAGCGGCACAATTTTTTGCGGAGAGGACGAAACTCAGGATTTTCCATCGCGTATCTCCTTGCGTTCCCGAATGAGGGGAATGATAACCCGAGGAGATTGAAATTATGCGTAAATTCGCCACCCTTTTGCTTGCCGGCACGGTCGCCATTTCTGCGCTCGCCACCATTGCCTATGCCCAAAATCCAATGGTCGGCGGCGCCGCCATGTATGCCCAGAAAAACATCGTCGAAAATGCGGTCAACTCGAAGGACCACACGACGCTGGTCGCTGCCGTCAAGGCGGGCGGCCTGGTCGATACGCTGCAAGGCGCCGGCCCCTTCACCGTGTTCGCGCCGACCAACGAGGCCTTTGCGGCACTTCCAGCCGGCACGGTGGAGACGCTGCTCAAGCCTGAAAACAAGGACAAGCTGGTCAAGATCCTGACCTGCCATGTCATCGGCGCCAAAGCGATGGCCGCCGACGTCGCCAAGATGGTCAAGCACGACGGCGGCACGCACAAGGTCAAGACGGTCGGTGGTTGCGAACTGTCGCTCAAGACCGACGGCGGCAAGGTCACCGTGACCGACGAGAACGGCAACGTCGCCAATGTGACCATCGCCGATGTCGAACAGTCCAACGGCGTCATCCACGTCGTCGACAAGGTTCTCCTGCCGAAGATGTAACAAACGCACGCTGCCGGCGAAGATATCGCTAGGGGCCTCCCTGCGCACACTCCGCGCCGTTCACGCAAGATGGATAGGCGCGGAGTCCCGCTTTGAGGACAGCGATCGTCACCGGCTTTTGATTTCCGTGTGGCGGTCGAATTTGGCACAAGCAGTAACAGGAGGAATGGCCATGAACCGTCGCGAGCTTCTTTTGAGTGGTGCGGCAGCCATTGGCGTTGTCGCAGGCGCCACCGCGCTGCGCATGGGCGGAGCCCAGGATGCACGCGCGGCCGAGACTTTCGAGGTTACCAAGACCGAGGCCGAGTGGCGCGCCATCCTGTCCGACGCGGCCTTCAATGTGCTGCGCAAGGAGGGCACCGAATATCCGGGCACCAGTCCGCTGCTCAACGAGCACCGCAAAGGCATCTTCGCTTGCGCCGGCTGCGGCCTGCCGGTCTATTCGTCTGAGACCAAGTTCGATTCCGGCACAGGCTGGCCGAGCTTCTGGCAGGAAATCCCGAATTCCATCGGCAAGACCGTGGACAGGTCGTTGGGCATGACCCGCACCGAGGTCCATTGTCGCCGCTGCGGCGGCCATCTCGGCCACGTCTTCGACGACGGTCCGCCGCCGACCGGGTTGCGACACTGCATCAATGGCGTCGCCTTGACCTTTAAGCCGGCGACGGCGTGAGGACGGCCGCGCCCCTTACTTTGTCGGAGCGCGCTAGAGCATCGGACCCAAAAGTGCGAAGCGGTTTTGGGAAAATCCGATGCTCAAACAAAAAGTTGGAGCGGTGGAGTGTCCGCCGCTCCAAGACTTCGTAATGGTTGATTTTGCGCATGACCCCGAAAATCGCTTTTCGGGGTCATGCGCGAGGGCGCCAGGCGGGGGATCCAGCGCGCCTCAATGGCCTCCGCCACCGCCGCCCTGAGCGGCTGGCTTGCGGATCACCAGGGTGAAGAGCCCAAGCGTCGCGAACAAAACCGTCAGCATGAAGAATACGTCCATGAACGACAGCAGCGACGCCTGCTGCTGGACCATGCCTGACAGTTTGGAGATGGCCGCCTTGGAGGCGTCGAGCCCGGCGGTCTGCTCGAAGTTGAGCGTCATGTTCTGCAGCTTCTGTTGCGCAGCGGCACTTCCCCATTGCACGTGCTCGGAGAGCCTGGCGTAGTGGAAGGCATTGCGGTCGATCAGCACGGTGTTGATGACGGCCAGGCCGACGGCGCCGCCGAGATTGCGGGTCAGGTTGAACAGGCCAGACGCATTCTTCAGCCGCTCCGGCGGCAAGGTTCCGAGCGCAATGTTGTTGATCGGCACCATGCACAGCATCATCGAGCAGCCGCGCAGGATCTGCGGGATCAGCAGTTCATAGAAATCCCAGTCGGCGGTGAGATGCGTCATCCACCAGGTTCCCGTGGCGAAGCCGAAGAAGCCGATCATCATCATGATGCGCGGGTCCATCTTGTTCGACAGGATGCCGGAGATCGGCGCGGTGAAGAACATGGCCAGGCCGCTGACGAACAGCGCCTCGCCGATCATCATCGAATCGTAGCCGCGGATGCGCCCCAGGAACACGGGATAAAGATAGGTCAGACCGTAGAGGCCGATGCCGACCACGAAGGAGAACAGCGAACCGAACGCAAAATTGATATTGCTGAAAGCCCTCAGATCGACAATCGGCTCCTCGGCGGTGAACACGCGCCAGAAGAACAGCACCGCGCCGAAGGTCATGATGACGGCGCAGACGAACACCGCCTGATCCTGCAGCCAGTCGTTGTTGGGACCTTCCTCCAGCACATATTCCATGCAGCCCAGGAAGGCGGCCATGCCGGCAAGCCCCCACCAGTCGAACTTGCTGAACAGCTTGAGATTGGGTTTGTCGAAGTCGATCAGCGACCAGGCGGCCGTGGTCACCAGAATGCCGGGCACGACGTTGACCAGGAACAGCCAGTGCCAGGACATGGCATGGCTGATATAGCCGCCGACGGTCGGGCCGATGGTCGGCGCCAGCGTCGCCACCAGGCCGATCATCGGCGAGACGACGGCGCGGCGGGACGGCGGGAAGATGGTGAAGGCGGCTGCAAAGACGCTCGGGATCATGCCGCCGCCGATGAAGCCCTGCACGGCGCGGTAAACAATCATCTGGTCGATATTGGTTGCGGTTGCCGCGAGCGCGCTGGCCGCGGTGAAGCCCGCCGCCGAGATTGTGAACAGCACGCGCGTCGACAGCATCCGGCTGAGGAAGCCGGACAGCGGGATCATCACGACCTCGGCAATCAGATAGGCCGTCTGCACCCACGGGATCTCGTCCGAGCTGGCGCTCAAGCCCGCCTGGATCTCGGCCAGCGAGGCTGAGACGATCTGGATGTCCAGGATCGCCATGAACATGCCGAACACCATCGCCAGGAAGGCGATGACGCGGCGGATCGGCATGTGATCTGTCTGGGCCGGGATGGCCGACACCGATCCGGCGGTAATGGTTGCGGTCGCCATGACCCTTGCTCCCGGTTCCGCTTTACTTCGATGCCGAAGGCGCCGTGCGGCTGTCGACGTCGACGACGACGCTCAGGCCGGCGCGCAGTTTGCCCGTCTTCAGCACATCCGCGGGCACGTCGATGCGAACCGGAACGCGCTGCACCACCTTGGTGAAATTGCCTGTGGCGTTCTCCGGCGGCAGCAGCGAGAACACTGCTCCCGAAGCCGGCGCCAGCGACGACACGGTACCCTCGAAGTCCTGGCCGTCGATCGCGTCGACCGACACCCTGACCTTTTCACCAGGCACCAGCCGGGCAAGTTGCGTCTCCTTGAAATTGGCGACGATGTAGAGCTTGTCCATTGGCACGATGACGGCGAGCTTCTGTCCGGGGCTGATCAGGTCGCCCTGCTCGACCGAGCGGTTGCCGACCACGCCGTCATAGGGTGCGCGCAGTACGGTGAAGGACAGATCCCGCACAGCCTTGTCGTGGGCAAGCTGCAGCGAGGCCAGCGTGCTGGCCGATTCCGCCCGCTGCGCCTCGAGCACGCCGATATTGGCCTGAGCCGCCGCGATCTGCGCGTCGGCGCCGGCTAGTGCGGCATTGGCTTGCTCGACCGCCGTCTGGGCGTCGTCCAACTGGGCCTGGGTACCGACGCGGGTCTTGAGCAACTGGGCGGCACGGACCTGAACCCGCTTCGCATTGTCGGCCGCGGCCTGGTCGGCGGCCTTCTGCGCCTGCGCCTGCTTGAGCGAGGCGCGGGCCGCTTCGGTCTGGGCATCGATGCGGTCGAGCGTCTTGCTCAACGTGGCGATCTGCGCCTCGGCCTGGGCAACGGCTATCTTGTAATCACCGTCATCGACGATCAGCAGCGGGTCGCCGGCCTTCACCTGTTGGTTTTCGGTCACTTTGACCTGATCGACATAGCCCGAGATTTTTGGCGAGATGAACGCCGTGTCGGCCTGGACATAGGCGTCGTCGGTCGAGATCATGAAGCGCCCGTCGGTCCAGTAATCGTAGCCATACCATGCGCCGGCGCCCAGCAGGGCCAGGCCGATGATGGGCAACAACATCGAGCGCATCGGGCGCTTCTTTTTGGCGGGAGCCAGCGGGGTGATGTCGGCGGGCTTGAGAGGGGCTTCCGGCGCTTCGATCGCAGGCTGGACCTTAGCACTGGGGAAAGGGCGGACTTCGGCACTGGTGGGCGCGTTCGAGGACATGATATCTCTCTAAATTAACTGGCGCTGAATGTTGTCAGACTGAACCGTTCGGTTCGATCTCGACGTTGACTTAGCGCTTAAACAGGCCCATATCAAGAGCAATCGAACCGGATGGTTCGAATTATTTTACGAGGTGTGATATTATGGCCGAAGCCCCCAAGGCCGCTCCTTTGTCTGATTCAGGCCCATTGTCCAGCGCTGGCAAGGAGCAGTGCGATCTGCTGGACAGCCTGCCGCGCGGCCGCCCGGCCGCGGGGCAAGACCCGGTCAAGCGCAGCCAGATCATCGAGGGTGCGCGCCGTGTCTTCATCGACAAGGGCTTCGAAGCCGCGTCGATGAACGACATTACGCGCGAGGCCGGCGTGTCCAAGGGCACGATCTATGTCTACTTCGCCAACAAGGAAGAGCTGTTCGAAGCGCTGATCGAGGAAGAACGCGGCACGATCTTCAAGAACATGTATGAGGTGCTCGACCAGATCGGCGACCTTCGCGAGACGCTGGTGAAGTTCGGCATCGTACTATCCATGAAGATCACTTCGGCTAGGGTCATCCTGGCGCAGCGGACGGTGATCGGTGCGTCGGAACGGATTCCGGAGCTTGGCGCGCGATTTTACGAACGCGGGCCGAAGCGCGGCCATGACAGGGTTGTCGTTTTCCTCAACATGGCTATCGAACGCGGTCTGCTGACGATCGACGACGTCGAGCTTGCCGCCTATCAGTTCACCGAACTGTGCCTAGCCGGTCTTTTCCGCCAGTGCATATTCGCCTATCGCACCAAGGCGCCAAGTGTGGCCGAGATCGAACATATCGTCAGGTCGGGCGTCGACGTGTTCCTGAAGGCCTACGGCACAGAACAGCTTGCAGAGCAGGAACGGGCCTCCAGTCCCGCCTGACCAGCCGTCGGAGTCCGTTGCCTATCCGCCATTGGCGGCGAGCACGATCGCCGCACGCAGTTCTTCGAGGCCCTCGCTCTTTTCCGACGACGTGGCGAGCACGAAGGGAAATGCCGCCGGGCGTTTCTTGATCTTCTGGAGCGTTTCCTCGACCAGTCGCGGTACCCCCGCCGCCTTGATCTTGTCGGTCTTGGTCAGCACGATCTGATACGACACCGCCGCCTTGTCGAGCAGCGACAGCACCTCGTCGTCCTTGGCCTTGATGCCATGGCGGGCATCGATCAGCACGTAGACGCGCTTGAGCGTCACCCGGCCCTTCAGATAGTCGAACACGAGCTTCGTCCACTCGTCGACCTTTTCCTTCGGCGCCGTGGCGTAGCCATAGCCCGGCATGTCGACCAGCGCCATCGGCGGCAGGTCGGCGCCTTCTCCCGAAAATCCGCCCGGCACGAAATAGTTGAGTTCTTGCGTGCGGCCCGGTGTGTTGGAGGTGCGCGCCAGCCCCTTCTGGTTGACCAGCGCGTTGATCAGCGACGATTTGCCGACATTGGAGCGGCCGGCAAAGGCGATCTCGGGCGGACCCTCCGGCGGCAGGAATTTCATCGCAGGCACGCCGCGGATGAATATCCAGGCTCGCGTGAACAATTCGATGCCGATCGTGGTCTTGTTCAACGCGTTCAAACCGCTGCCTCCAGAAGAAAAATGTTGCTGCCACGAATAGCATCGAGATTGCGGCTGATCTTTTCCACCGGCCAGTGCCACCACGCCAGCGCCAGCAGCCGCCGGATGGTCCTGTCGTCGAAGCGCATCTTTACCACCTTGGCCGGATTGCCGGCGACGATCGCATAGGCCGGCACATCGTGCGTCACCACCGACTTTGCCGCGACAATGGCGCCGTCGCCGATCTTCACGCCCGGCAGCATCACCGCTTCCATGCCGATCCAGACATCATTGCCGACGATCGTGTCGCCGCGGACCTCCTTCGACCATGTCGCCGGGTCGAAGCCTTCCTCCCAGCCGTGACCGAAGATGTTGAACGGATAGGTCGAAAAACCGGACATGGCGTGATTGGCGCCGTTCATGATGAAGCGCGCGCCTTCGGCAATGGCGCAGAACTTGCCGATGACCAGCCTGTCGCCGATGAACGGGTAATGATGCAGCACGCATTTTTCGGCGAATTTGTCGGGCCCGTCAGGGTCGTCATAGTAGGTGAAATCGCCGATCTCGATGTTCGGCGCCGTTACCAGCGGTTTCAGAAAGCCGACGCGCGTGTGCAACGGGATCGGATGCTTGATCGATGGATTGGGTCCGGTCATATCGAGCTCCGTCGGGCAACTGCCAGCCAGGTCAAAATAGCGCGATCCGCCCGGCCGTACCAATCGCTTAATCCAGACCGCCAGCCTGTACAAAAAGCCCCGGACGAACCGGGGCTTTCTGGTTTCGCATCATCGGAGCGCCGGCTATTCCGCCGGCGACGGTTTCTTGCGGAACAGCGCGACCAGATTGTCCCACAATTCGATCTTGGCACCCTGCCGCTTCATGATCACGCCCTGCTGCAGGATCGACAGCGTGTTGTTCCAGGCCCAGTAGATAACGAGACCAGCCGGAAAACCCGCCATCATGAAGGTGAAGATCACGGGCATCCAGGTGAAGATCGCCGCCTGCGTCGGGTCCGGCGGAGTCGGGTTCATGCGCATCTGCAGGAACATCGTCACGCCCATGATCAGCGGCCAGACGCCGATCATCAGCATGTGCGGCAAGGTGATCGGGATCAGCCCGAACAGGTTGAAGATCGATGTCGGGTCCGGCGCCGCCAGATCCTGGATCCAGCCGAAAAACGGCGCGTGCCGCATCTCGATGGTGATGTAGAGCACCTTGTAGAGCGAGAAGAAGACCGGGATCTGCAACGCCACCGGCCAGCAGCCGGCGAGCGGATTGATCTTCTCGGTCTTGTACAGCTCCATCATCGCCTGCTGCTGCTTCATCTTGTCGTCCGCGTATTTCTCGCGGATCTCGAGCATCTTGGGCTGCACCTTCTTCATGTTCGCCATCGACGCATAGGACTTGTTGGCGAGCGGGAAGAACAGCGCCTTGACGATGACGGTGGTGGCGAGGATCGCCAGGCCGAAATTGCCGAAGAATTTGTAGAGCGTGTCGATCAGCCAGAACATCGGCTTGGTGATGAAATAGAACCAGCCCCAGTCGATCAGCAGGTCGAACTGGCGAATATGACGGTCCTTTTCATAAGCGTTGATCGTCGAAACTTCCTTGGCGCCGGCGAATATCTCCGACTCCACGGTCGTCGATTGCCCGGGAGCGATTGTGACCGGATCGGACAGGAAATCGGACTGGTAGCTATGCGGGTGGGGTCCGCTTTTGAACTCGAAATAAGAGAATTTGGGCTGAAATTCGCGGCCGCTCGGCGGCACCAGGGTCACCGCCCAGTATTTATCGGTGATGCCGAGCCAGCCGTCGCTCGACTTGCCTGGTTTGTACTCCTTGTCCGATTCGACGCTGGAGTATTTGTATTCCTGCAGGCCCTCGCTTCCGGTAACGCCGATCAGGCCCTCGTGCAGCACATAGGTGCTGGCGATAGCCGGCTTGTCGAAGCGGGTGACGCGGCCATAGTTCGACAACGTCGCGGGTGCCGAGCCGCCGTTCTGGACCGTGTCGGATACGGTGAACATATATTGGCTGTCGACCGAGAAGGTGCGCTTGAAAACCAGGCCCTTGTCGTTGGTGAACGTCAGCGTGACCGGCGTCGCTGGTGTCAGCGTCGCATTGCCGTCGGTCTGCCAGACCGTGTCGGGGCCGGGCAGCCTGCCCACATCCGGCGTGCCGGAAAAGCCGATCTCGGCGAAATAGCCGTTTGGCAGGGACGCCGGGTTGAGCAACGCGATCTCGGGCGAGGTCTTGTCGACCGTCTCCCTGTAATGCTTGAGCCGGAGATCGTCGAGGCGCGCGCCGGTGAGGTTGATCGAACCTTCGAGGCTCGGCGTGTCGATCTTGACGCGCTTCGTCGAAGCAATCGCCTGCTCGCGGCCGGCCGGCGTCACCGCGTCGCCGCCGGGCGCGCTCGGAATGGCGCCCGGCTGCACCGGCGTTTCGCTCGCGCCGGGAGCGGTGCCTTGGGCAGCCTTCTTCTGCTCCGCCACGCGCTGTTCTTCGATGCGGGCGGCTTCGCGCTGCATCTCGCTGCGCGGCATCACGTAGAAATATTGCCAAAGCGCCAGGATCAGCACCGACAGTGCGATGGTGATGAAGAAGTTGCGGTTGTTTTCCATCGAAGCCCTTGGCCTATCGTGTTCCACGCAATCTGCGGGAGAGTTCGGCCTTCAACTGGCCGAACGGAGTCGTAAGCACGTCTTCGCGCCCGACGATGACATAATCATTGCCCGGCGCCATGTCATCCGCGGCATGCGTGCGCACGGCCTCTCTCAGCCGCCGCCGGATGCGGTTGCGAACGACGGCGTTGCCGACCTTCTTGGTGACGGTATAGCCGACGCGCGGCGCCTCGCCGTCGCCGCGGCCCAGGACCTCGACGAGGAAAAGCCGCCCGCGGCGCTTTTCACCACGACGGACGGCCAGGAATTCCGCGCGCTTCAGAAGCCGCTTGGGATGGGCACCCGTTGGCTTGCCGGTTGCGGGCAACGATCTTGTCTCTCGCTTGGTGCTCAGGCGCTGAGACGCTTGCGGCCGCGGTTGCGGCGGGCTGCGACGACGCCGCGGCCACCCTTGGTGGCCATGCGGGCACGGAAGCCGTGCCTGCGTTTGCGAACGAGTTTGGACGGCTGGTAAGTACGCTTCATTTGTTTAAATACCGCGGGGTGCGGCCCTTCTTGATTCTGTCACTTTGTAACAGGAGCTTTGCCGGGCCGGTTTTGGCGCGATCGAAACCGCGCCGGGACGAATGGCCCGAGCGTGAGCGGGCTTATAGAAAGAAGGGTTTTGGAAGTCAATCCAGCCTGTCGGGCCGGCGTTGTCGGACTGGCAGGGAAGTCCTTGCGGCCTCTTTCCGGCTTCGACCAAGGATGAATTTGGCAAAAAAGCCGCAATCGCCTAATCTTGCTCGATCAAGCGATCGTGAAGACGAGCAGTCCTTAAGACAAGCAGCCGTGATGACAGGCAGCCGTGACGACGAGCATGAGTGAAGTCCCAGCAACCGACGAAAGCATCGCCCAGGCGAAGGCCGCCACCCGCAGGGTGCCGCTGGCGCGCGGCCTGTCGACGAAGCTGCTGCTGCTCACCATCGTCTTCGTGCTCTTGGCCGAAATCCTCATCTTCGTGCCCTGGATCGCCAGCTACAGGCTGAGCTGGCTGAAGGAAAGGCTGAGCACCGCCGCCGCGGTTTCCATCGTCCTGGTGCAGGGCGAACCTGCCTCGCTGTCGCGTGCCGCCCAGAACGACGTACTGATGGCGATCGGCGCCAAGGCGATCGCCGTGCGCGACGGCGGCGTCTCGCGGCTTCTGGTCGTGGCCGAAATGCCGCCGCAGGTCGACGAGCATATCGATATCGCCAATGTCGGCATGATCAAGGGCATGACCGGCGCGCTGGACACGCTGTTCTTCGGCGGCAACCGCATGCTGCGCGTTTTCGGGCCGGTCGGCGACAGCGACAAGGAATTCGAGCTGATCATGCCCGACCACCGCCTGCGCAATGCCATGCTGATTTATTCGCGCAACGTCGCCTTCGTCTCGCTGCTGATCTCGCTGTTCACCGCCATGCTGGTCTATGCCGCGATAGACCTGATCATGATCGGCCCGATCAGGACGATGACACGCTCGATGCTGTCCTTTTCCGAGGCTCCCGACGATCCCGGCCGCATCATTCACCCCGCCGCCCGGGCCGACGAGATCGGCGTCGCCGAACGCGAACTGTCGCAGATGCAGGAGCGGCTGCAGAAGATGCTGACCGAGCAGAAGCACCTGGCAGATCTCGGCCTGGCCGTGTCGAAGATCAACCACGACATGCGCAACATCCTCGCCTCGGCGCAGCTGATGTCGGACCGCCTGCGCCAGGTCAAGGACCCGACCGTGCAGGCCTTCGCGCCAAAACTGCTGCGCGCGCTCGACCGTGCGGTGTCCTATTCGGAGGGCGTGCTGGCCTATGGCCGCACCCAGGAGCCGCCGCCGTCGCGCCGCAGGCTGCGGCTGCGCCAGCTGGTCGAAGATGTCCAGGGTCTGCTCGACATCGAATGCGGCATCGAATTCGTCAACGCCGTCGACCCGGTGCTCGAGGTCGATGCCGATTCCGACCAGCTGTTCCGCGTGCTCACCAATCTCAGCCGCAACGCCGTGCAGGCGATGGCGGCGGACACCGAGAGCGCCGTGGTGCGCCGCCTGACCATATCGGCCGAGCGCATCGGCAGCGTCAGCCGCATCGTCGTCACCGACACCGGCCCCGGCCTGCCGCCAAAGGCGCGAGAAAACCTGTTCGCGGCATTTCGCGGCTCGGCCCGCAGCGGCGGCACCGGCCTTGGCCTGGCGATCGCCCATGAATTGATCCGCGCCCATGGCGGCACGGTGGAGCTGGTCGAATCGATCGGCGGGCGCACCACATTCGCGGTCACCATTCCCGACCAGCCGGTCCGGCTCGACCAGGCCCGCAACGGGCTGCGCCGCCCGGCGTAACGAACCGTTTCGTTACGGATCGTTTCAATTCGCAAAGGGTTGGTCCGAGACTACCAGCCATGGGCTCGGCCGCCGTGCAACGGCTCGTTTCGTTACGGACCGTTCCGATTGGCAAATGACCGATCCAAGACTCGGACCTGTCGGCTCGGCCGCCGCGTGACGCGGCCTTGCCTTCGCCGGCCGGCGCATGACGGCAGAGCATGACTGCAAAACTTTTGGCTAGGATCGGCTTGCTTTTCGCAAATTCAGTCGCTAGGGAACAGCTCACATCGCGGCCGGTCGCCAGGATCGGATCGCGGGGCTATGCCAAGCATGGCCTGTTGCGCGCCCGTAGCTCAGCTGGATAGAGCACCAGACTACGAATCTGGGGGTCAGGAGTTCGAATCTCTTCGGGCGCGCCACTCGTAATTCACTGATTTGACATGGGAGGTCTTCCAGGCCCAGAACAAAACCGGGTACATCAGTTCGCTGTTGCCCAGTCCGGCTATTCTCGCCTCGGCTTTCAAGGTCGCCAACGGGTGGAGAGCGGAAGTAGCAGGAATCTTATCTGTGCCGGGATTGAGGACAAAAACTGACATTCCATGATGCGCGTGGGCAGGATCCAAATTTCTGGAATCTTGCGGTTCTTCGCCGGGGCGCCGCCTCAGCTCGTACCAAACATTCGCGTCTCCCCGCGAAACGTCGCCTCAGTCATTCGTGCTCAGGATGATGCGAGCGTCGCCTCTGTTTGCGTACAATATACGAAAGAAATAAAAGCAGGCGGATGCGGCGGAAGGAATTCGTTCTGATGTTTCCATGCGAGACAGAGGGCGTATGTATCGAAGGGTTTCTGTTCTCGGCGTTCTTCGATACGGCCATTTGCAAATGTAAGCGAAATAACATGCGCGGTTGCATTCACAATAAGGGAGTCCGCTTTTGCAGCCGTTTGCGCTGTCAAAAGGAGAGCGAGAGCGATGATGAACCTGGTCCGTTTCATGTCAGCCTCCTGTCCAATCCAGCACCGCCAGGATCGCTTGGATGCGGCGGCCGAATGGGCTAGGCTAGGGAGCGCGCCATGAGGGTGAAATGTCCCGAAAGGCTCCTGAAATTGACCCGAAATCTGCCGAAACGATCACGTTTGGCGGTTTTGTTTTCCTGACCAAAAGCAACGAACTTCGAACGGTTGAAGGCAAAGCGGTCGATCTCCGCAGCCAGTCCGCCGAAGTGCTCTATGCGCTCGCGGCGCGACCGGGCGAGATTGTGTCCAAAGATGTGCTGATGCAGGCGGTTTGGCCCGATACCTTCGTAACCGACGACAGCCTTACCCAATGCATTGCCGATATTCGCCGCGCATTCGGGGACGACGGGCATGTGATCGTGGAAACCTTCCCCAAGCGAGGCTACCGGCTGAATGCCGATGCATCGGACGCGGCGGACCCAAACGCCGCAGCCGGCACGGAACGCGCCAGGACACGATTTTCGCAACGCGGCTTCATTCTTGCTGCACTCGTCCTCGTTGCGGCAGCGATCGGCGCGTATTTCGGCGCGGAAATATGGCGTGCCGCCCCGGTTCGTTCGAGGGACATGCCCAGGATTGCAATCCTTCCCTTCGACGACATGAGTACCGGCGCGGACGTGGGATATCTCAGCGATGCCGTCGCCGAGGGGATCATCACCGAGCTTGCGCGGAGCAAGACTTATGCCGTCATCGCCCGGAACTCGAGTTTCAGGTACCGCGACCAGCCGGTCGACGCCAGGCAGATTGGAGATGAACTCGGCGTCGACTACCTGCTCGAAGGCAGCCAGCAGAAGATCGGAGACCGGCTGAAAGTGACCGCACAATTGCTGAATGCGCATGACGGATCGCATCTCTGGGCCAACACCTACAACCGGGAGATTGGCGATCTTTTCGTCGTCCAGGAGGAGATCATCCGCACGCTTGCGGATCGGGTCGGACAGAGGATCCAGAGACCCTTGCCAAAGAGCGATGCCGCGCAGGTCAGCGCGCTCCGCTATTACCTGATGGGGAAGGTCGAGGTCAAAAAGGACTTCTCTGCTGCGGGGAACGCGTTGCTACGGCAGTTGAGCCTCAAAGCGCTCGAAGCGGATCCGAACGCCCAGTTCGGCTATATCGGGCTGGCCTGGTCCTATCGCAATGCCGCGGTGTTCGGGTGGCACGAGCAGGAGTATAACCGGGATGAGGTGTTGAAACGCGCCGCCGTGTACGCCGACAAGGCCATCCTGCTTGCTCCGGACGACGCCGAGACGCATAATGTCCGCTCCAGCATCCACACCGAAGCTGGCGAGATCGGGCAGGCCCTTGCCCGGTACGATCAGGCGATCGCCCTGAATCCCAGTGATTCGAATATCCTCGTCCACAGTACGGACGTGCTGCTCTATGTTGGCCGCACGGACGAAGCGATCGATCGGATCGAGCGGGCCAAGGGCATCGATCCTTTCCACCCTGACTGGTTCCACTGGCAGATGGGCTGGGCGCTCTGGGAAAAGAACGATTGCCGGGCAGCGCTGACGGCGATGCGGAAAATGTCCAGAATCCCGAGCGGCGCACACCGAATGCTTGCGGGGATCCACGCTTGTCTGGGAAACAAGCGGGAGGCAAAGGAAGCGCTAGGGGTTTTCCTCCAGAACTCGCCCGGCGAGTCCATCAGCAAACAACGCAGGGAGTGGGAGAAGATATGGACCGCGCCCGGAAGCCTCGACCGCTGGCTCGAACACATGCGGTTCGCCGGGTTGCCGGAGTGAACGGCTGTCCGTGCGCGACCCCGCAGAAGACCGACTGGGCCGCTACGTTGAAGCCTTTGTGTCATGGGCGATGGTTGCCCTCAAAGTAGGATCATCCTTCGCAAGGAATATCGGGGGCGGAAGGTCGGCAATGCGGCCGCCTTGCGCCATAGTGCGCTCGCACCCGAACTTCTGGAACGAGTCGAAAACTGACAATCCGTCAAGGTAGGCTCCTGGCGCAAGGCGGACGCTGCTTCGGAAATTATATAGGCACTACAATAACATAGAGGTTCCCAGTTTCATCCTGTCCGGCGCGCCATCAATCCAATGCACGGCCCGCCTCAGGGGACCTCTCGGGCGCGGTGAGCTCACAGCCGTCCGACAATAACCGGCGCCGGTCGTCGGAAGGTCGCGAGACGTGAGCGCTACCATGCCAAAAAGGGGATCGTCAGCTAATGCTGCTCAGTCGGCCTGCTTGATCTCCAGGCCCGGTTCAGTCGGCGGAGCTGGCGTGCAATCCTGGCCAGTGCATTCCTGCACGGGATCTTTCGCCGGCGGGAGACAATTTTGGCCTTCACAATGAACGGGCGGCTGCGCTGCGGCTTTATTGTTCGGCGGCACAGGCCGATCCTCAGCGCGAACGGCCGGCATTCCAAGGTCGATCATGGCCGTGCACAAGAGCGCAATCCGAAGCAAATTCATTTTCACCTCCACAACTGACGGCGAGACGCAGACTATACATTCGAACTGCGGCCAACATCCTGTCACCCGCGAACGGCGTTAACAGCGCGTTTCATTGCCGGTCGGAAGGGCGCATCAAGTGAGATCGAGCGTCGTCCTCTTCCTGCTAAAACAGCGCCAGAAACGGGGGCTTTCGGCCTGAGATGACTGAAGCCAACCTTCCGATTTTCGTGTACACCTGTTCGAAGGGTTCGAGTTGCGTTAGGGCTTTTGCATATTCGAGGTTTTTCAGTTCTTTCACGAGGGAACGTACATGACGGCATTCAACAGCGTCCGCTTCCGGATCAAGCCTGTTCATGAAGACGAGTTCGTCGAACTGTTCAGCAGCGCTCCGCGCAATTTCGAGGGATTACGAAAGATGGCTCTCGTCAAATCGGAAGATGGCGCCTTCTTCTCGATTGGAGAATGGGACACTTTCCAGCACATGGTCGATGCCCGGCCCAAAATGCTGGGCAATCTTGATCGGTTCCGGCATATGTTGCAGCAAATTGAGGGCGGACATACGGATGCTGTTTCCGGCGAGGCCGTCTTCGAAACGGGCGGCAGTTCGGTATAGGGTTCGCACTTCGAAAAGCTTATGCTGTGCGTCCCGGCTCCCTCACCTAAACCGCACATTTTCCCTGGAAAGCTCTGCCACCGACCTGCATCCCATCAGCCGCATGCCGCGTTCGATCTCGGTTCGCATCAAGCCGAGCGCCCGTTCGACGCCGGCCTGTCCGGCGGCTGCCAACGGGAACAGATAATACCGCCCGACGCCGACGGCCTTGGCGCCCAGCGACAGGGCTTTCAGCACATGCGTGCCGCGCTGGACGCCGCTGTCGATGATCACGTCTATCTTGTCGCCCACCGCGTCGACGATCTCGGACAGCTGGTCGAAGGGGCTGCGCGAGCCGTCCAGCTGCCTGCCGCCATGATTTGACAGAACGATGCCGCTGCAGCCGATGTCGACCGCCTTTCTGGCATCGGCGACGCTCATGATCCCCTTCAGGCAGAACTGTCCGTTCCAGAAGCGGACCATGTCTTCGACGTCCTTCCAATCCAGCGACGGGTCGAGGATCTCCGTGAAATAGCGGCTGATGGAAAGCGCTCCGCCGCCGAGATCGATATGGCCGTCCAACTGCGGCAGGCTGAACTTTTCGTGGGTCAAATAGTCGATGGCCCATCTCGGCTTGATCGCGAACTGCATCATGCCGCCGAGCGTAAGCCGAAAGGGGATGGAAAAGCCGGTCCGCAGGTCACGCTCGCGGTTGCCGCCGGTGACGCTGTCGACCGTCAGCATCATCACCTCGACGCCGGACGCCTTGGCGCGCTCCATCATGGCGTGGTTCAGGCCGCGATCCCTGTGGAAATAGAACTGATAGACCTGTGGCGTCCTGTGCTGGCGCACTTCCTCCAGGCTGACCGTGCCGAGCGACGAGACGCCGAACATCGTGCCGAACTTCTCCGCCGCCGCGGCGACGGCGCGCTCGCCGCTATGGTGAAACAGCCGCTGGAGAGCCGTCGGCGAACAATAGACCGGCATCGCCAGCTTCTGGCCCATGACGGTGACCGACATGTCGACCTGTCCAACGCCGGCAAGGACGTTGGGGACGAGATCGCAGTCCTCGAAAGCCGCCGTGTTGCGCCGCAGCGTCGTCTCGTCGTCCGCGCCGCCATCGATATAGTTGAAGATCGGGCCTGGCAGGCGCTGTTTTGCCAGCCGGCGGAAGTCCTGAAAATTGTAGCAGTTTTGCAATCGCATGAAATCAATCGGGTATATGCCGGGCCTGATGTCAAGCCTGTGCCATTGTCGATCGCCGGCGCTCAGCCCGCCACAGCGCCAACCGACTCCCGCTCCACCAGCGGGCATTCGAGCTTGGTTACGGGATAGCGGCTCCGGCCGCGACCGGGAGCAGCGGGGACTTCCAACTGCTCGATCGCCCATTGTCCCATCGCCATATGCGGCAGGATCGACGTCGTCAGCGGCGGGAACAGATGCCGCGCGATCTCCTCGTCGTCATAGCCGACCACCGAAATATCTCCGGGGATGTGCAGGCCGGCCTCCTTCAGCGCCTCGTAGCAGCCGATCGCGGTCCGGTCGTTCTGGCAGAAGATGGCGGTCGGCCGGTCCTTCAGCGCCAAGAGCTTGACGGTCGCGGCATAGCCGGCGCTCGCTGACCAATCGCCTTCGACGACCAGCGCCGGGTCGAACGGGATGTCGGCCGTCGCCAGCGCCCGGCGGTAACCTTTCAGCCGGTCCTGTGCCGCCTGCATCCAGGGCTCGCCGGTGATGGTGGCGATACGGCGATGGCCATAGCTGATCAGGTGCCGGGTCGAGCTCTGGCCGCCGGCGATCTCGCTCGGCACCACGGCGGGGAAGGCATAGTCGGCGGTGTAGCAGTTGAGCAGGATGACCGGAATGTCGAGGCCGTAGAGATAGTCCGGCGCGACGATCTCGCGGGTGAAGATGGTCATGTAGATCAGCGCCGAAATGCCCCGCTTGGTCAGTGCCGCAATGGCCCGGGGCTCCATCACCTCGTCGCCCATGGTCTGCGCCACCAACACTACATTGCCGGCGTTCCACGACGCTTGCCGCGCCCCTTCAATGGCGACGACCGCCTCCGGGCTGGTCGCCAACTGGTCGACGGCGAAGCCGATCACGCCATCCAGCCCGTCGAATGCGGCAACCGGGGCTCGCAAGGCAGAAAACACCGGCGGCGAATAGCCCAGCGTTCGCGCCGTCTCGATCACCCGCTCTCGGGTTTGCTGCGACAGCCTGATGCCCGGCGTGTTGTTGAGGACGAACGAGACCGTCGCCTGCGAACAGCCGGCGACCCTGGCGATGTCGGTCATGGTGACGCGGCCCTTGGGGTTTTTCCCGGACGGCTTGCGCCGCCTGGTACCCTCAAGGACGGGATCACGCAGTGGTTCGTTCATGTCGTTGGTACCTCGAATCTCGCGTTTATAGGGCGAAGCGCTACTAATAGATATAATTGACCCTTCTTGGGCGATGTAGTCCCCGGTTCAAAACGGTTGCGACTGGGGAGGCCTCTCTCCTTTGTGGCGAGAATCTCGACCAAACTAATACTCTTTACTAATATCCGGCATCCCTATAACGTCAATCCATCATGCCCGGACGACGTCGGACCGCGCATGTTCGGAACGCAGCCAGCCTGGTATCGGACGGTTCCCGTCAGCCGAAGCTTGCCTGCCGCTCCGGGAAATGTCAGACAAATCGGACTATTTACGAACGGCGAATGAGTCTCTAAAGTCGACGATCGCGGCTGGAATGGCGTCGTTCTTCGCTGCCGGAAACCCTTGAGGAGGAGGGCGTCCAAGCCGCGCCGGCACGTTCATCATCAGCGAAAATTACTGAGTCAAAATGGGAGGTTGAATATGAAATCTGTGATACGAAATGCGTCCGTCGCCGCTGCGGCCCTGCTGCTCGGCCTGTCCGCCGGCGCAATTGCGCGGGCCGACGACAAGCCGACACTGGCCTTCGTCGTCAACGGCGCTTCCGATTTCTGGAAGGCGGCGGAAGCCGGCGTAAAGAAGGCTCAAGGCGAACTGCCCAACTACAAACTGGAACTCAAATATCCGGAGCAGTCCTCGGTCGCCATCCAGCAGCGCCTGATGGACGATCTGGTGACGGCCGGCGTGAAGGCGATCATGGTCTCGGCCGTCGATCCCAAGACGTCGACCGACGGGCTGAACAAGATCGCCTCGGAAACGGCGTTGTTCACCACCGACAGCGACGCGCCGCAGACCAAGCGTGTCGCCTATATCGGCTCGTCCAATGTCGATGCCGGCAAGCAGGCGGCGGAGATCGCCAAGAAGGCAATGCCTGACGGCGGCAAGTGCCTCGGCTTCGTCGGCCTGCTCGGCGCCGACAACGCCAAGGAGCGCATCCAGGGCATGAAGGAAGGTCTCGCCGGCACCAAGATCGAATTGGTCGACGTGCGTGGCGACGACATCGATCAGGCTCGCGCCAAGAAGAACGTCGAGGACGCGCTGGTCGCCAGCCCCGACGTCACCTGCATGGTCGGCTTCTATTCCTACAACACGCCGCGCATCTATGAAGCGCTGCGCGATGCCGGCAAGCTCGGCCAGATCACCGTCGTCGGCTTCGACGACGATCCGATCACACTGGGCGGCGTCAAGGAAGGCACCGTCGCCGCCACCGTCGTGCAGCAGCCCTTCGAATGGGCCTATCAGGGCATGAAGCTGATGGCTGCCTATCTCGAGGGCGACAAGTCGGGCATTCCCGCCGATGGCCTGATCATCATCCCGACCAAGATCATCGGCAAGGACGATGTCGACGCCTACGCCGCCAGCCTCAAGGCGATGTCTGGAAACTGAGCGAATTAGGTTGCGCCGGCTCAAGGTTCGCCTTGAGCCGGCGTTCTATTGACGGGCCTCGCGCGGCTCGTCAGTCTGAGGCCAAATGGCTCACCGGCTGCTGTCAGGCGTGATGAATTATTCCGACCCATCCATCGTTGCATCTGCGGACGCTCCGTTCCTGAGCCTCAACGGTGTGCGCAAGACCTATCCCGGCGTCGTTGCGCTGGACGGATTCTCGATGGAGGTCAGGCCCGGCGAGGTCATTGGCCTGGTCGGCGAAAACGGCGCCGGCAAATCGACGCTGATGAAGATCCTCGGTGGCGTGACCAGGCCGGACACCGGCACCATCACCGTCGATGGCGTCGCCCATGACGGGCTGACTGTCGAGGCCAGCATCGGCTCGGGCATCGCTTTCGTCCACCAGGAACTCAACCTGTTCGAAAACCTCGACGTGGCCGCCAATATCTTCTTCGGCCGCGAACCGCTGCGCGCCGGGCCGCTCAAGCTCGTCGACCGCGCCAGGCTGCGAGCGCAGGCGGCGCCGCTGCTCAAACGCGTGGGCGCCAATTTCTCGGCCGATACGCCGGTGTCGGCGCTGTCGCTGGCGCAGCAGCAAATGGTCGAGATCGCCAAGGCGCTGTCGATCAAGGCACGGTTGGTTATCCTCGACGAACCGACGTCCAGCCTGCCGATCGCCGAAACCGACAAGCTGCTCGGTGTCATCAAGGCGCTGAAGGCAGACGGCATCGGTGTCATTTTCATCTCGCACCGCCTTCACGAGGTCGAGCGCGTCGCCGATCGCGTCGTCGTGCTCAGGGACGGAATGCTCGCCGGAACCTTGCCGAAGAGCGCCATCAATCATGACCAGATGGTCAAGCTGATGATCGGCCGCATGCTGAAGGAGCGCGAGAAGGCCGCAGAATCGGCGCGCCCGCCGGGCTCCGTCGCGCTGTCGGTCAAGGCCATTCGCACCGCCGCCTATCCTGACCGGCCCGTCGACCTCGATGTGAGGCATGGCGAGATCCTCGGCCTGGCCGGCCTCGTCGGCTCCGGCCGGACGGAACTGGCGCGCGTGCTGTTCGGCATCGACAGGAGCTTTGGCGGCTCGTTCCAGCTTGACGGAAAAGACCTGGTTCTTGGTTCGGCCGCCGACGCAGTGGCCAACGGGATTTTCCTCGTCCCGGAAGACCGCAAGCTGACCGGCATCCTGCTCGACCTGTCGATTGCCCAGAACATCTCGCTGCCCAATCTGCCGGCGCATTCGCGGCGCTCGCTGGTCTCGGCCAGCGCCGAGACCGCCACCGCCGAGAAACAGAAGACCGATCTCGGCATCAGGGCGCCCTCCGTGCAGACGCGCACCGGCACGCTGTCGGGCGGCAACCAGCAAAAGGTCGTGCTGGCCAAATGGCTGGCGATGAAGCCGAAGGTGATGATCCTCGATGAGCCGACACGCGGTATCGATATAGGCGCCAAGGCCGAGATCTACGGGCTGATGCGGGCGCTGGCCGATGCCGGGGTCGCCGTGCTGATGATCTCCAGCGACATGGAGGAGGTGATCGGCGTTTCCGACCGCATTGCCGTCATGCATGAGGGCCAGATCTCCGGCATTCTCGACAAGGACCGGTTCAGCCAGGAAAACGTGCTGCTGCTGGCGGTCGGCAAGCAGCCGAAGTAATTCGCAGGCGTTGGGAGAAGACGATGAGCAAGAAAGATCTCGGCCTGCTGATCCTGATCCTGGTGGTCGGCGCGGTGGTGGCGATCATCAACCCGCGCTTCCTGCTGCCGATCAATCTCGCCAACACCTCGAACCTGATCGGGCTGTTCGGCATCCTGTCGATCGGCCAAGCCTTCGTCATCATCACCGGCGGCATCGAATTGTCGGTCGGCTCGGTGGTTGCGCTACTCGGTACGCTGTTCATCGATTTCATCGCCGTGCGGGAGATGGAGTGGCCTCTCGCCTTCGTGCTGATCATCGCGCTCGGCGCCATCATCGGCCTGATGCATGGCTGGCTGATCACCCGGCTGAAGTTGCAGCCGTTTGTCGTCACTCTCTGCGGCCTGCTGATCTATCGCGGCGTGGCGCGCTTCTACACTGCCGACGGCACCGCCGGCTTTGCCTTTGGGCAGAACTTCCCGGAACTCGAATTCCTGACGGCGGGGCGGTCCTGGGGCGTGCCGAACAGTTTCATCGCGCTGATCGTCATCGCCGTCGTCATGTGGGTGGTGCTGCACCGTTCGGTATTCGGGCGCTATCTCTACGCCATCGGCAAGAACGAGGAAGCGGCAAAATATTCCGGCATCCGCACCGGCCGCATCGTCATAGCCGCCTATGTCATCTGCGGCGTGCTGACGGCGCTGTCGGCTATCTATTTCGCCATGTACACACGCTCGATCTCGCCGGCGAGCCACGGCCAGTTCTACGAACTCTACGCCATCGCGGCAGCGGTGCTCGGCGGCTTCTCGCTGCGCGGCGGCGAAGGCTCGCTGATCGGCGTCCTGCTCGGCACGGTGCTGCTGCAGGAGCTGCAGAACCTCGTCAACCTGCTCGGCATCCCGTCCTCGCTCAACTTCGCCGTCATGGGCGGGGTGATCCTCATCGGCGTGCTGGTCGACCAGCAATGGGGCGTGTTCAGGGCGCGGCGGCGGATGCTGGAAGCTACCCGTAAGGGCGTGGCGGGTGCTGCCGCGGAATGACGCAAAAATAGCTGGATGAAATGCGCCGACTGCCATTGGCAGGCATCAAAAAGTTGGCCTGAGCTTCGCGACAGCAGTTCAGATTAATCTCCATTTGGAACGAAACCCGTATCGAAGCGTTTATTTAAGCTTTGCTATGCGGAGGCGTCCCATGCCCACGAATCCAGTAAGTACCGCAAAGGTCGGAACTCACCCTCTCCACCCGATGTTGATACCTTTTCCTGTCGCGTTTCTTGTCGGTGCCTTTGTCACCGACCTGGTTTTCTGGGGAACTGCCGATGCTTTCTGGGCACGGGCATCGATGTGGCTGATCGGGGCAGCCATCGTAATGGCCCTTCTCGCCGCGACAGCCGGTTTTATCGACTTCCTCAACGAGCCGCGCATTCGCGCCTTGTCGGACGCCTGGTATCACATGCTGGGCAACCTGACGGCGGTCGTTGTGGCACTGATCAATTTTTATCTTCGCTATGCCCAAGGCGCCGAAGCCGCGGTCCGACCATGGGGTGCGCTCTTGTCGTTCATAGTGGTCTGCATACTGCTGTTCACCGGCTGGAAGGGCTGGGAAATGGTGTATCGCCATCACGTTGCAGTTCTGGATACACCAGCGGATGCGCCAGTGAAGCCTTCGACAACCACTGCCACCGATACTCGTCACGCTGGTCGGGACCGGCACGCCGCATGAGGCCATAATCCCGAAAAGGGGGTACCGGCTTCCAAAGATATTGGTTAGACAAGTAGCGCCCATACCGAATGCATCGGATGGGCGCTACTTTAGATAAGGCCCGACATGTCGGAGAAGGCCATGGCCTTGCGCAGCACCTCGGCGAAGCGCTCGCCGGCGGCTTCACGAGGGCCGCTATTGTCGATCGAGGTGACACCCGGTCCGGACAGCGCCACATTGGCACTGCGCGCCAGCCGTGCCAGCACTTCGCCGCGCGACTCGCGACCGCGCAATGCCAGCCGCTCGGCCAGGATATCCGGTGTAGCCGTGATCTCGACGACAGCCAGATTGGCGTAGCGCTCCCGCAGCGCCGGGATGATCGCGCGCGAGACGTTGGCGATCGCGACACGGCCGTTGGAGACCGACCAGTCGACTTCGGCCGGGATGCCGTAGTGCAGGCCATGCGCCTCCCAGGAAATGGCGAAGGCGCCATCCGCTTCGGCCTCGACAAAGGCAGCATCGGCGAGCGTATCGTGATCCTCGGTGGCCGCATCGCTCGGCCGGGTGATCACCCGGCGCACGAACTCCAGCCGGCTCTCGCCGGCAAACACCGCGCGCGCATAGCCGATCACCGTGTCCTTGCCGGCACCGCTCGGCCCGACGACGGCGACGAAGACACCGTCGCGGATCGGAAATCCCGCGGCGGACAATTCACGCTCGACCGATGCCGACACCATCATGCGACCCGGCGTCCCTGCCGCCAGACCGTGCGGACGACCGGGACATGGTCGTCGACGCGCACGCGAACCAGATCGGCGCGCCGGCCGGGCTCGATGACACCGCGATCGGTGAGGCCGACCGCCTCGGCCGGGTTCTTCGAAACCATGGCCACAGCCTGCGGCAGCGAGATACCTTCGACCACGTCGCCGAGGAAGAAGGCCGACTGGATCAGGCTGAACGGAATGTAGTCCGATGACAGTATATCGAGCAGGCCGTCGCCGGCCAGCGTGCGGGCCGAGACATTGCCCGAATGCGAAGCGCCGCGCATGACGTTCGGCGCGCCCATCAATACGCCGAGCCCTGCCTTTTTCGAAGCCCTTGCTGCCTCCTCGGTGGTCGGGAACTCGGCGACGCGCACACCTTGCTCGATCGCTTCGTCGACATGGCCGACGGTCGCGTCGTCATGGCTGGCGAGCACGATGCCGCGCTCATGACAAGCCGCGGCGATGAAGCTGCGGTTCGGGCTCGAGTTCCTCGCCGATTCAGCCATCCGCTTTTCGCAGAATTTCTGGAAATCGCGATCCGTAAGCTTCAGCTTGCGCTGATAGTAGTAGGCGTAGGTCTCGAGATCGACGAATTGCCGCTGTCCCGGCGCATGGTCCATCAGCGACGCCAGCCTGACCCGCTCGTCACCGTCGAAATTGGCGAAGGCTGGAAGGCAGTCCGGCGCCGAAACCTCGCAGCGCAGATGGATGAAATGGTCGGCCCTGAGCCGGTCCTGCTGGACACTGTCCTCGATCGCGTCGGCCAGCTTGCGTATGTCGGCAGCCGTCAGGTCCGCATCCTCGTCCATGCCGACGCGCAAGGCGTCGAGCACGGTGGTGATGCCGGCGGTCGCCACCTGCGCGTCATGGGCGAGCACCGCGGCGATCGGGTTCCAGCGCACTTTCGGCCGTGGCGCGTAATGGCCTTCGAGATGATCGGTGTGGAGTTCGACCAGGCCAGGGATGATGAAGTCGCCGCCCATGTCCTCGCCGGTTCGGCCAGCGCCGGGAGCAATGTCGGCTATCACGCCGTCGCGCAGCACGATCGACCCTTGGACGATCTGGTCGGCTAGCACGATCCGGGCGTTGTCAAGAACAGTCTCGGCGGTCATTTCAAGCAGTCCTTGCAGGATTTTGCAGCCAACTGGACCAATTGGCGTCGCACAAACGCGGTTAGAGCAAATAGTCATTAGGCAGTTCTTCTGGCCGGGCGGCGCCCGAGCGCGTGATGGGACAGCACCATGAACGGCGCGCCAGGTTCAGTTTCCACAAACAGCGTCAGCGCGTCCACCGGCACCGGCCTTTGCAGCACGCCCGCAAACAGGCTGTCGATTGCTAAGCGAAGACGAGGGCTTTCCTGTGACGAGACCCGGCCGGACAGCGTCATGTGGAAGCGAAACGTCTCGAACACATAGGGATAACCCCATTGGCAGAGATTGCGGAACTCGTCGGGCTTCAGCGAATCGGGGCTGCGCCGTTCGATCTCGGCTTCCGTCAACGGCGCGCGAAAGCGGTCGAAGTCGCGCACCACATCATCGGCGAAGCGGTTGAGCGACGGCAGCGGTGCTTCCGGCACCAGCGCGAAGAAGCCGTCGATCTGGCTGACGACGAGGCGCGGGATCGTAACCACCGGCGTCGCCTCGGCAAAATCGTCGAGTGCCGCGCGAAGCGAGGTTTCCGTCTCATTGGAGGCCAGTCGAAAGGGCGCCTTCAGCGTCGCATGAAAGCCATAGCGGCGCGCCGAAGCGGTATGGAAGGCAACTTCTGCCGCCGACAACTCGCCTACTGCCTCGACCGGCTTTGTGGCGGCACCGAATGGGTCGCGGCCGAGCCAGTTGGCGGCGATCCGTGCCAGCGGTTCGTCCTGTCGGGGGGTGAAATAGATCGCGTAGCGCATCGAAAGTCCTTGTCAGCCCCGCTGCCATAGGTGATTTCCATGACGAATTGACGAAGCTTTGCGGCGTTTTCGGTAACAAAACCACACAGCCGGGTCGTTAGCCGACGATTTTTCGCTTGGACCAGCGGTTGGGGCGAAGGGAAGTGGTCAGGCCTTCATCAGCCATTCGTGCTCGGGCGCGTTGTGGAATTTCCACGTCCGCTTCGGTCCGGCCATGACGTTGAGATAATAGAGATCATAGCCGTGGCAGGCTGCGCAGGGGTGATAACCCCTGGGTACCAGCACGACGTCGCCGTCCTCGATAGCCATCGCCTCGTCGAGCGAACGAGCACCGCTCTGGTCGGCGTCGGTGTAGACGCGCTGGAAAGCAAAGCCCTGTGGCGGGTTGAGACGGTGGTAATAGGTCTCCTCCAGATAGGATTCAGCCGGCAGATTGTCCTGGTCGTGCTTGTGCGGCGGATAGCTCGATGTGTGGCCGCCGGGTGTGACGACCTCGACCACCAGCAAGGAATCGGCCGGCTTGCCTTCCGGCAGGATGTTGGTGACATAGCGCGTGTTGGTGCCTTTGCCGCGAACCTCCTGGCCGAGATCGTCGGGCCCGATGACACGGACCGGCAGACCGCCGCCCAGTCCTGGCGCCGAGCAGACGGCAAGTTCGAGATCGGTATCGGCGCTCACCGACCATTCCGACCCCTGCGGCACATAGACCGACCAAGGCTTGCCTTCGAACGGCGACATGCGTTCGCCCAGCAGGCCGAGATCCTTGCCGCCGGCTTTGGCCTTGCCCTTGCCGGTGACGAACACCAGGCAGACCTCACGATCCGCGGTTTGCCCGGAAGCGCTCTCGCCGGGCCTCAGCCGATGCAGATCGAAGCCGACATAGGTCCAGCCGGCGTTTTGCGGCGTCACATGAGCGACGCGGCCGTGGCCCTTATTGGCTTTGATGAGCAGCTTAGGCATGGTCATTCCTTCGGTTTGGCGTCCGCCGATGGCTTGTCCTCGTCAGCCGGCTTGTAGAGATAGAAGAATTGCCAGACAGCATAGCCGGCGAAGCCGAGCGCGATCACGCCCCAGAACGGCGTGCCGGTGGCGAATTCGATCACCGACCAGACCAGGCAGACCGCGACAACGGCAACGCGCCGCCACAGCGGCCGGAAAAACGGGTGCTCGGAGTCTTTCATCGGATCACCCCCGGCATCGGATCAGCCCTTCCTCGCGAGCCTCAAGCATTGGGAAAGCCTTGTGTCTCCACCGTATAGCCGGCCGCTGTCATCACCCGCATCAATTCCTTGTAGCCGACCTGCGCCATCTTGAGCGGCGGGTTCTTCTTCGGATCCTGCTCGGCCTCGACCACGAACCAGCCTTCATAGCCATGGTCGGCGAGCCTCTGGACGATGGCGCCAAAGTCCAGCGAGCCATCTCCCGGCACGGTGAAGGCACCAAGCGCCACCGCATCGAGAAAGGATTGCCTGCTACGATCCAGCTTGTTGATCACCTCCATGCGCACGTCTTTCACATGCACGTGGTTGATGCGCCGGTGGTGGTTATCAATAGCGCGCAGCACATCGCCCCCGGCAAAGGCCAGGTGACCCGCGTCGAGCAGCAGTGGAATGCCTTCTCCCGAATAGCGCATGAAGGCGTCGAGCTCTGGCTCGGTCTCGACCACCGCCGCCATGTGATGGTGATAGGAGAGCGGCATGCCTTGCTCGGCACACCATTCGCCGAACTGCGTGAGCTGCTTCGCGTAGGCTTTCATCTCATCGTCCGAAAGCCTGGGCTTGCTGGCGAGGGGTTTCGAGCGGTCGCCCTGGATGGAGCGGCCGACTTCGCCATAGACGATGCAGGGCGCATTCACCGCCTTGAACAGATCGATCATCGGCTGGATACGATCCTTGTTTTTCGCCATGTCTTCATTGACCAGCGTCCCCGAGAACCAGCCGCCGCAAAGTGTCACGTCGGCCTCTTTCAGGATCGGCAGCATGATTTGCGGATCGTTGGGAAAGCGGCGGCCCATTTCCATGCCGGTAAAGCCAGCCGAGCGCGACTGGCCCAGGCACTCCTCCAGCGACACATCATCGCTGAGTTCGGCAAGATCGTCGTTCCACCATGCAATGGGGGACATGCCCAGTTTGGCTTTCAAGTCGTCACTCCAGTTTCGGACATTTCGAGGCGCGTTCGCGGATGGCTCAAAGAACCCGCCCGCTCAGCGCTTCCTCGTATTTCTTGCGCGCCGCATTCACTTGCGGCCGTGCCGAGACTTCCGGCACTGCGACATCCCACCAGCTTCCACCGGCCTCGGTCGAAACCAGCGGGTCGGTGTCGATGACCAGCACGGTCGTTCGCGTGTTCTTCTTCGCTTGCGCCAGCGCCGTTTCCAGCCCGGCGATCGATGGCACTTTTTCGGCAATCGCACCCATGCTCGCAGCATGTGCGGCGAAGTCGATCTCGGGCAAGGTTTCGTGACGGGCGTCCTTCAGCAGATTGTTGAAGTTGGCGCCGCCGGTCGCCATCTGCAGCCGGTTGATGCAGCCATAGCCGCGGTTGTCGAGCAGCACGATGGTCAGCTTGAGGCCGAGCATCACAGAGGTCGCGATCTCGGAATTGAGCATCAGGTAGGAGCCGTCGCCGATCATCACGACTACCTCTTGGTCCGGCTTGGCCATCTTGACGCCGAGTCCGCCGGCGATTTCATAGCCCATTGTCGAGAACCCGTATTCTGCGTGGTAGGAGCCGGGCGCACCCGCCTGCCAGAGCTTGTGCAACTCGCCGGGCAAGCCGCCGGCGGCATGGAGCAGTACCACGCCGGAGCCCATGGCGCGCTGTACGGCGCCGATCACCTGCGCGTCGGACGGATAGGCGGCATTGGTCGACGCAGTCACCTTGCCCGCCTCCGCCTGCCACTCCTTTTTGCCCTTGATCGCATTGTCGGTCCAGGCGGCAGGCGCCTTCCAGCCCTTCAGCGCCTCGCCGAGTTCGGCGAGCCCTTCCGCCGCATCGGCGACCAGCGTCAGCGCCTGGTGCTTTCCGGCGTCGAAGGGCTGGACGTTGAGTCCGATCATGGTCCTGCCGGCGTTCTTGAACAGTGCCCAGGAGCCGGTAGTGAAGTCCTGCAGCCTGGTGCCGACGGCAAGCACGACGTCGGCCTCTTCGGCCAGCCTGTTGGCAGCCGAAGTGCCGGTGACGCCGACCGCCGCCATGTTCAGCGGATGATCGTCGGGCAGCGAGGATTTGCCGCCTTGCGTCTCGCAGACCGGAACGCCGGCGTCCTGCACCAGTCTGGCCAGTTCACCCGAGGCCTGCGAATAGAGTACGCCGCCGCCGGCAATCACCAATGGCTTCTTCGCCGCTTTAAGTGCTGCCACCGCGGCGGCCAGCTCCTGGCGATCCGGACGTGGTCGCCGCTGATGCCAGATTCGTTCGGCAAAGAAGCTCTCGGGGTAGTCATACGCTTCTGCCTGCACGTCCTGGCACAGCGCCAGCGTCACCGGGCCGCATTCGGCGGGATCGGTCAGCACCTGCATGGCGCGGTTGAGCGCCGGCATGATCTGCTCCGGCCGGGTGATGCGGTCGAAATAGCGCGACACCGGCCGGAGGCAGTCATTGACGGTCGCCGTGCCGTCGGAGAAATCCTCGGCCTGCTGCAGGACGGGGTCGGGAATGCGATTGGCAAAGACGTCGCCGGGCAGAAACAGGACAGGCAACCTGTTTACATGCGCAAGCGCCGCAGCGGTCACCATGTTGAGCGCGCCGGGGCCGATCGAACTGGTCGCAGCCATGAAGCGGCGGCGGAAATTGGCTTTGGCATAGGCGATCGCCGCATGCGCCATTGCCTGCTCGTTATGGGCACGGAAGGTCGGCAGCTCGTCGCGAACCTGGTACAGCGCCTCGCCGACGCCGGCGACATTGCCGTGGCCGAAGATCGCCCAGACACCGCCGAAGATCGGCACCTTCTTCCCGTCCATCTCGGTCATCTGTCGAGCAAGAAAGCGGGTCAGAGCCTGCGCCATCGTCAGGCGGATTGTCTTGGTCATGTCGGTTCCTCCGCAGTCCTTATGCCGCGCCTTCTTATGCTGCTTTGCGGCCGCGCGCGGCAAGCCACGCCTCGGTCAGTCTCTCGAAGCGAGATGCCATGTCGGCAACCGCTTCATCGTCCGACATCTTGCCGGCAAGCCATTGTTCGGCCGCGTTGATGAAGATGGTGCGGCCGACGGCAAAGCCCTTGACGATGGGCGCCTTGGCGGTGGCGGCAAAGGCCGCTTCCAGCTCGTCCTGCGGCGCTTCCAAACCGAGCAGTACAATCCCGCGGCACCACGGATCGTTTTTCAGGATCACCGCCTCGATCTTTGCCCATGCGCCGTGCGATGCCTGCGGTTCGAGCTTCCACCAATCGGGCTTGATGCCGAGTGCGTAGAGTTCCTCGAGCGCGCGCGGGATGGTCATGTCGTCGAGCTTGCCATGCTTGCCGGCGATGATCTCCACCAGAAGTTCTCTGCCCACTTTCCGCGCGGCCTCGAACAAAGCGCGCAGTTTCTGCTGCTGTTCGGTCTTCAGCTCCGCCGGATCATCGGGATGATAGAAGCACAGGCACTTGATGCAGTGGTCGACCGGCCATTCGGTCAGTTGCGAACCAATGTCTTGCGAGAACTCGAAGCGAAGCGGCCGCGAACCCGGCAACTCGACCGGCCGGCCGAGCCAGGTGAAGGAATGGTGGGCGAATTCGAACATCGCCTCGCGTCCGTATTTTTCGTCGAGCAGCATGCCATAGCCGGCGCGGCCGGCCGCGACTTTGGCCGCAGCCTTGACGGTCAGCACCTTGAAAGCCGGGATCCGCGACGGATCGGCGCCGGCTTTTGCCGCGACGTCCTCCAGCTGGACGCGGTGGTCGCAGGCGAACGCCATCAGCGAGGGGATGTCGCGCCGGCGCGTGGTCGCCCAATGGATGTGGTTGATCGCCTCGTCCTTGCGCAGCGCCAGGTGCTTGCTGCCGTTTTTCAGGAAGAACTGCAATTCCTCGAAAGTCGGGTATTCAGGTGCGCAGAGGAGCCGCGACACGGCAAATGCCCCGCAGGCATTGGCCCAGGTCGCCGCCGTCGCCAGGCTTTCCTCGCCGAGCCAGCCGCGCAGGAAGCCCGACATGAAGGCGTCGCCGGCGCCAAGCACATTGTAGACCTCGATAGGAAACCCCTTGCCGACGATACCGTCCTCGAGATCGTCACTGATCGGCCCGTCATAGACGATGCAGCCCATGGCGCCGCGCTTCAGCACGATCGTTGCCGCCGACAGCGAGCGGATGGTTTTCAGCGCGCTCAGGCAATCATCTGCGCCCGACGCGATCATGATTTCCTCTTCGGTGCCGACGATGAGATCGCAGTCGGGCAGCACCGTCTTCAGCCGCGCCGACACGCGGTCGGATTTCACATAGCGCTCAAAGCCTTCGGCGTGGCCGGCGAGACCCCAGAGGTTGGGGCGGTAGTCGATGTCGAACACCACCTTGCCGCCTTTGGCTTTCGTGACACGGATCGCCTTGCGCTGGGCGGCGTCGCTGTTGGGTCGTGAAAAATGCGTGCCGGTGACGACGATCGCGCGTGCTGAAGCGATGAACGCCTCATCGATGTCGTCTTGCGAAAGCGCCATGTCGGCGCAATCGCTGCGATAGAAGATCATCGGCGAGACGCCTTCATCCTCGACCGACAGCAGCACCAGGGCGGTCAGCCGCTCCGGATCGGCCTTGAGGCCTTGGACCGAAACGCCCTCGCGGGTCAGCTGCTCGCGGATGAAGCGGCCCATCTGCTCATTGCCGACGCGGGTGAGCAGCGCCGAGCGCAGGCCTAGTCTGGCAGTGCCGACTGCGATATTGGCCGGACAGCCGCCGACCGACTTGGCAAAGGAAGTAATGTCCTCAAGGCGCGAGCCGATCTGCTGGCCGTAGAGATCGACGGAAGCGCGGCCGATCGTGATGATGTCGAGCGGCGAATATTTCGCTTCCACGGCCTCGCCCATTCGAACCTCCCATCGGCTTTGTTGTCTTGGGTAACACGCGCGAGCGGCAGCGTGGCGCCAGCAATATGAAATAATAATTCCAATCCATAGTCAATATGGAACGAGCATTCCCAAGCTGAAAAGTGCTGTGCAAAGCTCGCGCGTTCAGAAACTTTGAAGTCAGACGAACGTCAAGTGTCTACCACTGAGACCAGCTGATTTACCAAGGAAGTGGGCCATCATCGTTGAAGTAGCCGGCGGTCGGGCCATCGGCGTCCAAGGTCGCCAGGTGAATGACGATCTCCGCCGCCTGCTGCACCGTACGGTGACCTTTATACCCGTTGAGATCGGTGGCAGTGTAGCCAGGCGCGGCGGCGTTGACCTTGATGCCTTGCGGTGCGAGCTCCCTGGCGAAGGCCACCGTGATGGCGTTTAACGCTGTCTTGGAGCTGCCGTAGCTCATCATATTGACGGCGTGGTTCGCGGTGGCGGGATCCAGCGCCCGGCCGATGGAGCCGGTGGAGCTGCTCACCATCACGATCCGGGCAGCAGGTGCTGCCAGCAGCAGCGGCAGGAATGCCTGGGTCACGCGGATCGGGCCGAAGACATTGACGTCGTAGGTGGCCTGGATATCGGCGATCCGCTGCTGGCTCGGCGGCAGGTCGTAGTTGATGGCGACGCCGGCGTTGTTCACCAGCACGTCAAGGCGGGGGCTGGCCTGCCTGAACGCCTCGGCTGCCGCCTTCACACTGTCATCCCTCGTGACGTCCAGCTCAAGCCACTCCACGTCGTGGCCTTCGGCGCGCAATGCCTGCGCCGCCGCCATGCCGCGTTCGGCGCTCCTGGCGCCGAGCCAGACCTTGAAGCCCATGGTCGCCATTCGCCGGGCGATTTCACGGCCTATACCCTTGTTGGCGCCGGTCACCAGCGCAGTTTTCGATGTCGTCATATCGTATCTCCATGTTTGCTGTGGAAGACCCACAAATGGCGCGAGGCAGCGGGCGCCGCGCGCCGGAAACTCTCCAGCTCTTGCCTAATCCTCTCACGCTGTTGCGCGGCCAGTGCGAATGCGCGATGCTGGCGCAATGAGCGAGGCGCTGCAGGAGTTGATCGAAATCGCCGGCCGCCATGCGCGCGGGCGAAGAATAAGAACGGCGATTCCCCGCGTTTCGATCGGCCGCAGCGAAGTCGCGACGGCGCCATTGCCGGGTGTGTGGGGGTCGGGGGTCTTATTCGTATTGCAGGGCGCGAAGACGGTTCTGATCGGCGACCGGGCTCTTCGTTACGACCCGGCCAGCTATTTTATCTACACTGTCGAGACGCCCAGCATCAGCCAGATAGTCGAAGCGAGCGCCGCACGTCCTTATCTGGCCATTGGCTTGACCCTTGACCTGCAGGCTGTCGCCGCGCTCCTCGTTGAGCACGGGCCGATCCTCGGCGGCGACAGGTTCTCCACCTCTCCCGTTGATGACGACCTGCTCGACGCGTTGCGTCGAATGCTGCGGCTGCTTGACCGGCCAGCGGAGATTCCCGTGCTCGCGGCCATGCTCGAGCGGGAGATGCTGTTTCGGCTCCTGCAAGGCCCGCAAGGCGGAAAGCTTCGTGAACTTGCGCGCGCCGACGGCCATCTGTCCCGGATTGGCCAGGCGATCGCCCGGATCCGCTCGCATCCCCATCAGCCGGTTCGGGTCGGGGATCTGGCCGAAATCGCCCATATGAGCAGTGCTGCGTTTTATCGTCACTTCAGGGCGGCGACGGCCATGAGCCCAATCCAGTATCAAAAGCAAATCCGCTTGCTGGAAGCCCGCCATCTGCTGATTGCCCAGCCGGGCAACGTGGCGCGTGTCGCCTTCGCTGTCGGCTATGAGAGTGCTTCCCAGTTCAGCCGGGAGTATGCCCGCCAGTTCGGATCGCCGCCTGCCCGCGACGCAGCGCGGCTTTTGGCAGGAGGCGAAACGGCAATAGAGGTGATCTAAGGCTTGCGCTTCCTGCCGCTGTCGCGCCGCTTCTCGCCGACCGCGACGGTCAGCGCCATGGCCAAGGCCATCGTCGCCGACAGCGAGCGGAAGCCGGCGAAATCGGCCTCGGCGACCTCGAACCAGACCCTGGCGAACTGGGCGAGCGGCGAAAAGGAGGAGTCGGTAATCGCCACGATCGGCACGCCTTGCTCCGAAATGACGCGCGCCTCCTCGATGGTGGCCGGGGCATAGGGTGAAAAGCTTATGGCGATGACCGCGTCCCTTGGAGAGGCAAAGCCGATCATCTCCGCATTGAGGCCGGCGGCCGATTCGATCAGCTGGTTGCGGATCTTGAGCTTGCCCAATGCGTAGGCGATGTAGGAGGCGACCGGGTAGGAGCGCCGCTTGGCCAGCACGTAAATGGTTTCGGCCTTGGCCAGCACGGCGATCGCATCTTCGAAATGGTCTTCATTCAGCGTGCGCGAAATGTCGTTGAGCGAGGTGCTGGCTGCGGCAACAAAACCGTCGAAAATCGCGCGGTGGCCGGCGCCTTCCTCGGCCTTGGCGCGCAATGCCGCCAGCCTTTCATCATAGGACGAGTTGCGCTCGCGCAGACGCTCGCGAAACACCAACTGCAGGCTGGTGAAACCATCAAAACCAAGCTGCTGGGCAAAGCGGATCAGCGTCGAAGGCTGGACACCGGCGGAAGCGGCGATGCTGGCGGCGGTGCCGAAGGCGATATCGTCTGGGTTGTCGAGCGCATAGGCGGCGATCTGGGCGATACGTTTCGGCAGGCTCTGGCGCCGCTCCAGGATCGTCGCCCGCAGCGTCTCGAAATCGCGCGGCACCCGTTCGTCCATCGTCGCTCCGCCCAGGCCCATCGTCTGGTTCCCTCTGTGCCCCATCATAGCGGGCCTGTGCAAGAACACCATAAAAAATGAGACAAGCGTTCCATCTGCAGACAAAATGGACTAATTCATCCACACAAACTTTGCACACAGGGAGGCAAGCGGATGGTCGGGGTAGGTCTTATCGGCACGGGCTTCATGGGCAAGTGCCACGCCATTGCCTGGAACGCGGTTGGTACCGTCTTTCCCGATGTGGACAAGCCAAGGCTGGTTCATCTGGGCGAGGTCAACGAGGACCTTGCCACACGCCGTGCCAGCGAATTCGGCTTCGCCAGGGCCTCCGGTGACTGGCGCGCGGTGGTCGACGATCCCGACGTCGATGTCATCTCGCTGACCACGCCGAACCAGTTCCACCCGGAAATGGCCATCGCCATCCTCGAAGCCGGGAAGCATCTGTGGTGTGAAAAACCGATGGCGCCGAGTTTTGCGGAGGCGCAAGCAATGGCTGCGGCAGCCCAAAAGTCCGGCAAAGTCGCCGCGCTCGGCTATAACTACATCCAGAACCCCGCAATCCGCCATATCGGCGCGCTGCTCGACGAGAAGATCATCGGCGAGGTCAACCATCTGCGCATCGAGATGGACGAGGACTTCATGGCCGATCCGGAGGCGCTGTTCTTCTGGAAGCACGAGGCGGCGTCCGGTTACGGCGCGCTCGACGATTTCGCCGTGCATCCGCTTTCGCTCATCGCCGTGCTGTTCGGCCGCGTTGCCCGCGTCATGTGCGACATGGCCAAACCCTATGCCGAACGCCGCGTCGCCTCTGGCGGGCGCCGCGCGGTCGAAACCTACGACATCGCCAGCATCCTGATGCATCTTGAAAACGGCATCGCCGGCACGCTGCTGGTCAACCGTTCGGCCTGGGGCCGCAAAGGCCGGATCGCCATCCAGATTTTTGGCTCGAAGGGCTCGATCCTGTACGATCAGGAGCGGATGAATGAGTTCCAGCTCTATCTGACAGCCGACCGGCCGACCGAGCAAGGCTATCGCACCATCCTTGTGGCGCCGCACCACAAGCCCTACGACGCCTTCCTGCCGGCACCCGGCCACGGTCTTGGCTTCAACGACCTCAAGATCATCGAATGCAGGGAACTTTTGACGCGGCTGGCCGGCAAGCCGGCGCGCATCATCGACTTCGACGAAGGCCTGGAGATCGAGCGCACCGTGCACGCGATGGCCAGGTCGTTCAGTGAGAGCCGCTGGGAGGACGTGAGATAGCCCCCCCGGCATCCGCTTCACAGTGGCCGCTTCAGCCGCCTGCGGCCGAGGTGTCCGTTTCCCACCCGTTCACCCAGACCTGCCGCAAGCCGTCGCCTGCACCCTTGAACCATAGTCCCGTCGCCTGGCAATCCTCGATCCGGTCGCTGCGGAAATTGCGGATTGCCTGGCGCAGCTCGCACCAGGCAACGATGTTGGCGGTTTCGGAGTAGTAGATGAGGGCGATCGGACAGATGATGCGCTCGGTGGCTCGGCCCAGTTCGTCGCGGTAGGAAAGGTCCAGCTTGGCCTCGTCGCGGATGGCACGGCGCACCAACGCCAGATCGACCGCGGAGGCCGATGGCGCGGCAAAACCCCATGCATGCAACTGATTGGCGTCGAGCGTCTGGCGCAAAGGCGGCGGCACCGCGCCGGCAATCTTGGCGCTGACGCGCTTGGCCGCCTGCTTGAGCTCGCTGTCGCCCGTGCGTTCGAGCAGCGCGAGAGACAGTACGATCGCCTCCATCTCCTCGATCGAAAACATCAACGGCGGCAAGTCGAAGCCAGGACGCAATATGTAGCCGATGCCGCGCCCGCCCTCGATCGGCACGCGCATCGCCTGCAGCGCGGCAATGTCACGATAGACCGAGCGCACCGTCACCTCCAGCCGCTCGGCGATCATTGCCGCCGTCACCGGCTTCCTCGCCAGCCGCAGGATCTGGATGATCTCGAACAGACGCGATGCCTTGCGCATTCCCTCACTCGGCCCGAAGGCAACTGACAACACCTCGTCAGTTGGACTGACCTATAGGATCGTCTATCGGATTGAAAATCAACAAGTTCCTCTGCAGCTCGCCTGCATGAGGCGACAGGCAACTGACATGGACTACGCGGCAAACCTCTGGCTCTTTTTTCTCCTCCTTGTCGGCATCATCATCGTGCCCGGCATGGACATGCTTTTCGTGCTTGCCAATGCGCTGACCGGCGGCAGCAGCAGAGGGCTTGCGGCGACCGGCGGCATCATGCTGGGCGGCGTGGTGCATACGCTGAACGGCGCGCTCGGCGTCGGCCTGCTCATGCATTTCTTGCCGATCCTCTTCAATCCGCTGCTGATTGCCGGCGCCGCCTACATGGCCTTTATCGGCATCACGCTGATGCGCAGCTCCATCACCGTCGGCCATGACGGCCCTGCCGCCAGCCGCTCCGCATGGAAGGCCTTTCGCCAGGGGATCATGACCTGCCTGATCAATCCAAAGGCCTATCTCTTTGTTCTTGCCGTCTATCCGCAGTTTCTGAGGCCGGATTACGGTCCGATCTGGATGCAGGCGATCATCATGGGGCTGATGACGATCGCCACACAGTTCGCTGTCTATGGCGGACTCGCAATTACCGCCGGTCGCAGCCGGGATCTGCTGGTCGCCAATCCAAGGGCAACCGCTCTTGCCGGCCGGGCGGCCGGACTGCTTCTCGTTGCGGTTTCGGCGCTCACCGTCTGGGAAGGCCTGAAGGCGGCGTGAATTCCGAGCCCGAAGGGCGCAACGTCCATGGCAGCGGCGCCGGCCGGGGTCATGCGGCTCCCGCACGGCTTGATATCATGGCGCGTCGCACCGACCGGCGCCGCTCGACCGCGTCGGCAAGGCCGTAAAGCACCGTCTCGGTGGTTGCCCAGTCGATGCAGCCATCGGTGATGCTCTGGCCATAGACAAGCGGCTTGCCCGGCACGACATCCTGCCGGCCGGCGACAAGGTTGCTCTCGATCATGACGCCGATGATGCGCTCGTCGCCCGCCGCGACCTGGCACGCCACCTCGGCTGCCACCCCTGGCTGGTTTTCCGGCTTCTTGCTGCTGTTGGCGTGGCTGACATCGATCATCAGCCGCGGCGCCACGCCGATCCGGCCGAGTTCCGCGCAGGCAGCAGCAATGCTTGCCGCGTCATAATTCGGCACAATACCGCCGCGCAGGATGACGTGGCAGTCCTCGTTGCCGGTGGTCGTAGCGATGGCGCTGCGCCCACCTTTCGTCACCGCCATGAAATGATGCGGCTGGGCGGCGGATTTCACGGCTTCGGCGGCGATCCGCAAATTGCCGTCGGTGCCGTTCTTGAAGCCGACCGGGCAGGACAGGCCTGACGCCAGTTCGCGATGGATCTGGCTCTCGGTCGTGCGCGCGCCGATCGCGCCCCAGGCGACGAGGTCGGCAATATATTGCGGGGTGGCCATGTCGAGGAATTCGGTGGCCGCCGGAAGGCCGAGATTGTTGACCGCGGAGAGCACGTTGCGGGCCATCCGCAACCCCTTGTCGATGTTGAAGCTGCCGTCGAGATCGGGATCGTTGATCAGGCCTTTCCAACCGACCGTCGTGCGCGGCTTCTCGAAATACACCCGCATCACGATCTCCAGCCGGTCCGACAGGCTTTCGCGCAGCGTCGCCAGACGACTGGCATAGTCCACGGCAGCCGCCGGGTCGTGGATCGAACAGGGGCCGACGACAACCACCAGCCGGTCGTCGGCGCCGGTCAGCACGGCGTGGATCGCGTTGCGTGATGCAGCAACGGTGCGCGTCGCCGTCAGCGTGCGCGGTATCTCCCGCATCACCTCGTCCGGCGTGCTCAATTCCCTTATTTCTTTGACCCGAAGATCGTCTGTGGTCGTCAACACGGCTTTCTGCTCCTGTTTGTTTGGAGCATGATCTTTTCCGAAAACCGGACGCCACTTTTCGGGATCATGCTTTAGGAGACCTGCCGGCAAACAAAAAAGCCGCCAGGTCTGGCGGCTGTTCGGATTTGATGCTGCAATCTTCAGATCGAGCGCAATCCTCCCGCCGCCAGCGAGCTGCTAAAGTACCAATACGTGGCGGTCAGGTTGATCATGCCAGCCCTATAGCCGAAACTGCGGCGCTTGTCACGCACCTGATGAGGCTGCGTAGTAGCGCTGCGCATGGGATCTGACGGGTTGGAGGCCTGTTGGCAGCCAATTCGGGATTGGTCGAAGCCTCCGCAACTTCGTCATCCCAGGGCGAAGCAGGAGCGAAGCTCCGTCGCGAAGACCCTGGGATCCATGCCGTAACCTTGGCCGAGGGGTGCAGCGGAGCAGAATTCTGCACCGTTGCGGCGCTCTGAAGGCGCGGCATGGATCCTGGGGTCTGCGCCGCGTCGCTTCGCTCCTTACTCCGCCCCAGGATGACGAAGCGATGGGCGTTCTGCCCATTGACCAGTGCGTCAGGGTGCGCCGCGACACTATTCCGGCGACGCCCCCGCGATGCTCTGGTCGTAGTCGACCAGCGATCCGGTCATGACGCCGGACTGCGGGCTGATCATATAGCTGATCAATCGGGCAAGCTGTGCCGGTTTCACCAATTGACCCATCGGCTGCGCGGCCTCGGCCCTTTCCAGCCAGTCGTCCGGCGCGTCGTGCCATTTTTTCTGCACGATCGCTTCGCCCTCGGTGTCCATCCAGCCGGGGAGCACCGCATTGCAGCGGATGCGATTGCCGCGATAGGCATTGGCGACATTCTTGGTCAGTGTCGCCAGCGCACCCTTGCTCGATGAATAGGATGCCAGGAACGACTGGCCGCAATGCGCCGACATCGACAGCACGTTGACGATCGAGCCCGGTGCCTTGCGCGCAAGCAAATGCGCCACCACGCCCTGCATCAGGAAAAACGGGCCGCGCACATTGGTCTGGAATATCTGGTCGAAGAGATCCTCGGAGGTCTCGACCAGCGAGCCACGAGCCGAGGTGGCAGCGGCGTTGACCAGCGCGTTGACGGTACCGAAATGACCAATCGCCATTTCGACCGCACGCTTGCAGTCGGCCACTTTTGAGACGTCGGCGCTGATGAAGATGGCATCGACGCCTGCCCGCTTGAGAGTGGCGACAGCCTTGTCGCCCTTTTCCTGCGAGCGGCCGATCAGCGCCAGCGCCCGGCAGCCCTCGTCGGCCAGCGCTTCGGCCACGGCGAAGCCGATGCCTTGCGCGCCGCCGGTGACTATGGCGCGTGTTTCGGAATTGCGACCGGCTGAACCGTTCATCGCCTTGCTCCTGTGCTTGATAGTCAGATTGTTTTATCGAGGCGGACGGTTTTGCCTTCCTTGGCCGATTCCAGCGCCGCATCTGCCAGCCTGAGCGCCACCAGGCCATCCTGGCCGCTCGGCGCCGCCTTCTTGCCCGACGTCGCTGCCGCGATGAAGGCGGCGATCTCGTTGGCATAGGCGTCGAGATAACGGGTCATGAAGAAATCGTGCAGCGGCGGCCGCGTATAACCTTTCTCGTTGGCCAGTTCGATCGACACCGGCCGCTGGTTTTCGGCCGCGATCATGCCTTTCGAGCCATGCACCTCGATGCGCTGGTCGTAGCCATAGGTGGCGCGACGCGAGTTGGAGATGACGCATTGCTTGCCGGAGGCGGTTTCGAGAATGACGCTGACGCTGTCGAAGTCGCCGGCTTCGCCGATCTTTTTGTCGACCAGCACCGAAGCGTGCGCGCTGACCGCCACCGGCTCCTCGCCGAGCAGGAAGCGCGCCATGTCGAAATCATGAATGGTCATGTCGCGGAAGATGCCGCCCGAGCGGCCGATATAGTCGAGCGGCGGCGGGCCGGGATCGCGCGAGGTGATCGTCACCATTTCGACGGTGCCGATGGCGCCGTCGTCGATCGCCTTGCGCACGGCGGCAAAATGCGGATCGAAGCGGCGGTTGAAGCCGACCATCAGGGTGGCGCCGGCCTTGTCGACGACGGCCAGGCAACGTTCCACCCTGGCGGCGTCGAGGTCGATCGGCTTTTCGCAGAAAATCGCTTTACCCGCTTTGGCGAAGCGTTCGATCAGATCGGCATGGGTGTCGGTCGGCGTGCAGATGACGACCGCATCGATATCGCCGGCCTTCTCGATGGCATCGATGCTGCGCACTTCGGCGCCATAGGCAGAGGCCAGATCGGTCGCCGCCTTCTCGAAGGCGTCGGCAACTGCAACCAGCCTGGCCTGCGGATTGGAACCAACGGCGCGAGCATGGACCTTGCCGATACGGCCGGCACCGAGAAGAGCAAAGCGAAGAGGCATGAAGAATTTTCCTTTGAGGATGGTTGGGAAGGGAAGGCGTGTCAGCGCCGGTGGCCTCGTTGCCGTTACGCCGCAAGCTCCGCCTGCCCGGTCTTGGCACCGGTGATGTAGGAGACGATATCGTTGCCGTCGGTGTCTTGCTTGCGCAAATTGGCGACGATGCGGCCGCGCCGGAAAACGACGATGCGGTCGACCAGGTCGAACACCTGGCGCATGTTGTGAGAGATCAGGATCAGCGGTTCGCCATTTTCCTTCAGCGTGCGGATGATGTTTTCGACCTGCATCGTCTCCTGCACGCCGAGTGCCGCCGTCGGCTCATCCATGATGATGAGTTTGGAAGCAAAGGTCGCGGTTCTGGCAATTGCCACGCACTGGCGCTGGCCGCCCGACATATGGCGGATGGTGTTGGAAAGATTGGGGATCTTGACCGCCGTGCGGACCAAGGCTGCCTCGGTCGCCTTGCGCATGAACTTGCGATCGAGGATCGAGAAGGGTCCTAGATTGAACAGCACCCGCTCGCGGCCGAGGAACAGGTTCGACGGCACGTCGAGGTCGTCGGCGAGCGCCAGGTTCTGGAACACCGTCTCGATGCCCGCCTCGCGGGCTTCGATCGGACCGGCAAAATTCACTTCCTTGCCGTCGAACCACATCCTGCCGCTGGTGCGCTGCTCGACGCCGGTGATCTGGCGTACGAAGGTCGATTTGCCAGCACCGTTGTCGCCCATGATAGCGACATGCTCGCCCTTGCGCAGCTCGAAGTTGGCACCCTCCAGCGCATGGACGCCGCCATAATACTTGGTCAGGTTTTCGGTCTTCAGGACGATGTCCGACATGATCAAGCCCTCATTGCCCGCAGGCGTTGGCGCCACTGGTCGAGAACGACTGCGCCGACGATGATCACGCCTTTGACCATCTCCTGATAATAGGCGTCGAGGCGCAGAAAGGTGAAGCCGGAGATGATGACGCCGAAGATCAGCGAGCCGATCACCGTCCCAATAATCGAGCCGCGGCCGCCCGACAGCGAGACGCCGCCGATAACCGCCATGGCGATCGCGTCGAGCTCGTACATCACACCCATGCCGGCCTGGGCGGTGAGATTCTTCGAGCTCAGCACCACGGCGGCGAGCGCGGCGAGGACGCCGGCAATGACGTAGACGAGGATCTTGTGGTTGGCGATGTTGATGCCGGACATGCGCGCGGCGTCCTCATTGGAGCCGATTGCATAGCAGTGCTTGCCATATTTGGTGTAGCTCAGGATCAGCTGAAACAGCACCGCGAGCGATATGAAGATGATGACCGGCATCAGCCCCTTGCCGATGGCGGCGAAACTCTCGGTCGGAAACGAGATCGGCTGTCCCTTCGACCACCATTTGGCGATGCCGCGCGCGGTGACCATCATGCCGAGCGTGGCGATGAACGGCGGAATGCGGGTGTAGGCGATCAATGCACCGTTGACCAGGCCGGCCAGCAGTCCGCAGCCGATCGCGACCAGCACCGGCACGATCACCGGCAGGTCGGTCCAGCCCTGGGCGATGAACATCGCCTTGGGGTTCGGGTTGCCGTTGACGGTCGCCACCTGGGCGAAGCTCATGGCGATCATTGCCGTGGCGCCGACGATCGAACCTGAGGACAGGTCGATGCCGCCGGTAATGATCACCTGCGTCACGCCGATGGCAATGATGCCGACGATCGACACCTGCAGGATGATGATCTGCAGGCGCGCTTCGTTGAAGATCGCATCGATATTGTCGCGGGTATTGAACAGGAAGCTGTCGCCCAGGAAGACCCGGCCGATCAGCTCGAAAGCGCCGACCAGGATGACGAGCGCCAGGAAGACGTTGAATTCGGCCGGCCATGCGCGCCGCTTCGCATCATAGCTGAGCCCGCCGACGCCGTGAGATGTCTGTGCCAATCGTGCTTCCTCCGTCAGCCACGGTCTCTTCGGCCGCTCTTCAGGCCGAGAGAGAAGGAGGAGCGGCGCTGGTGCGCCGCTCCGGTCCGCTGCCTCAGTTCTTCTTCAGGAACTTGTCGATATTCGCCGGCGTGACCAATTGGAACGGGATGTAGACCTTGTGCTCGACCTTTTCGCCCTTCGCCAGCTTGAGCGCCGCGTCAAGCGCGCCGGCGCCCTGGCCGGCCGCGTCCTGGAACACCGTCACATCGAGATCGCCCGCCTGCATCGCCGCAAGCGCGTCCTGGGTAGCGTCGACGCCGCCGACGACAACCGACTTCATGTCGATGTTGGCGGCCTTCATCGCCTGAATGGCGCCGATCGCGCTTTCGTCATTGTTGGCGATGACGCCGTCGAACGGCTTGCCGGTCGACAGCCAGTTGGTCATCAGGTTCTGCGCTTCTTCGCGCTTCCAGTTCGACGTCTGCTTATCGATGATCTTGATGAAGCTGCACTCCGGCGTGGCGATCACATCGTCAATGTCCTTGGTGCGCTGCACCGCTGCCTGGTTCGACAGTTCGCCCATGATCACATAGACGTTGGCTTCAGTCTTGCCGGCCTCCTTGAACAGGCGGCAGACCTCCTTGGTCTCGAGCGTGCCGGAATCGGCTTCGTTCGAGGCGACGAAGGCCTGGTTTTCGGGCAGCGTGTCGACGTTGACCGGCTCGCGATTGACATAGACCAGTGGAATCTTGGCGGCGGCGGCTGCGTCCGACATCGCCTGGGTAGCCGAGGTGTCGACCGGGTTGACGATGATGGCGTCGACGCCCGAGGCGGCGAAGTTCTTGATCTGGTCGAGTTGCTTGGCGACGTCGTTCTGCGCATCCTCCACCTGCAGTTCAACGCCGTCCATGCCCTTGGCCTGCTCGATCATGCCATTGCGCAGCACGGTGAGAAAATTGTCGTCGAACAACGCCATCGACACGCCGATCTTGGCAGCGAAGGCGGACGAACTCATCAGCGCCACGAACGCGACGCCCAACAGCAGTTTTTTCATTTTATTTCTCCTCCACATTGGTGTCCGGCTGCACCGATCTACCCGGAATCCCCGATCTCGCAGGGAATTCTCTCCCGATTGCCATTTTAGTTCCGGAGGCATTTGCCTGAAACAGATCTTCCGGAACGAAAGAACCAAAATGCTCAGTCGGTGAAATATTTATTCCATTTCGCGTGGGCGTCAAGCGAGATTTCGCCATGAAGGATGGATTTTCGGCATTTCAAGCGCATTTGGACGGACGCTCAGGCAAGCCAAGCCTGAAAGCGTTCTGATAGATTACATCATGTCTGCCGCCAATGACCGCGACGTCAGATGTTTTCCGGCAGATAGATGTCGAAGGGCAGAAAGGTCTGGCCCGGCGCATTCGCAGCGCCGCTCTCGATGGCATGCGCCATCAGCCCGACAAGCTCGCGGCAAAGCGCTGCCAGTGGCGTCGAGATCACCATCGTCAGAAAATTATCCGCCAGCGCCGAGCGGGAATCGGGCGTGATCTCGTTGCAGACGACCGCCGGCATCTCTGCCGGCTTTGCCTCCCTCAGCGCCGAGATCGCGCCTTCCATGCCGCCACCGGCGACATAGCAGCCGACGAGATCAGGGTGGCGGGCTAGAAGCTCGATCATTGCATCATGCGTGATCTGGTTTGCTTCCAGATTGACCAACGTCTCGAGCAGAGTGAATTCCGGCGCCTGCTCGCGAAAGAAGGAGCGAAAACCGATCTCGCGAAGCTCATGGCCATGGAAGCGATGGCTGCCGACGAAGAGGGCAACCTTGCCAGGCCTCTTCGCAGCCTTCGAGATCATCCAGGCGGCGGTGCGGCCGACCTTGCGATTGTCCAGGCCGACATAGCCCTCGCGAATACCGGACGCAAAGTCGGAAAGCAGGGAGAACACCGGCACGCCATTGGCTTTGAGAGCCTCGACGGCGACCGTCAGCGTCGGGTGATCAGGCCCGACCAGGGCGACGGCCCTGGATTTGGCGGCCAGCTTGCGCATCCGCTCGACGATCTCGTCCGGCGCCAGCGAGCCGGCGAAGTCGATGGTCGCCACGCCGCGAAAGCGCGGCGACTGCGATACCGCCAGTTCAAGCTCGCGGGCAAATTCGTTGTAGAAGACGTCCTCCCGCCGCAACAGCAGGAACCCGAGCCGATACTCCGGCAATTCATGGCGCATCCGCTGCTTGATCAGCCCGGCTGCGTGATAGCCAATGCTGGTCGCCGCTTCATAGACGCGGCGCGCGGTTTCCTCGCGCACCGGCAACCGGTTGTTCAGCACCCGGTCGACGGTGGCGACGCTGACCCCCGAAATGCGTGCCAGGTCGGTAATCGTCGGCCGTTTCGCCATCGCTGCCTCGCTCTATTGTCCTGCTTTTACACCATTATGATGGAAAATGATAGAAACTATCTTTGTGATATTGAGCCTATCAGGCTTCGGCGTTATTTGAATGCGGACCGACTATGATCGAGGCCTCCGCCATGGTGGATATTGGACTCCGAACCGGGAACACGATCGCCACAGCAGCGTCCCGGCGTGACTACAGCCTGATCGGCCGCGACGCGAAGCTCGCCATCGAGAACGGGCTGGCGGCGGCCGAGTGGTATCACACGCACGTGCCACGCAAGCAGATGAAGGAGCTGATGCAGCGCTCCGACGGCCCGGCGATCCGCGATACGGTCATCTGGCTCGGCGCCTTAATCCTGAGCGGAGCCGGCGGCGTCTGGTTCTGGGGCAGCTGGTGGTGCGTGCCGTTCTTCTTCGTCTACGGCGTCCTCTACGGCTCCTCCACCGATTCACGCTGGCACGAATGCGGCCACGGCACCGCCTTCAGGACGCAGTGGATGAACGACGTGGTCTATCAGATCGCCTGCTTCATGATCATGCGCAACCCGGTGACCTGGCGCTGGAGCCATACGCGCCACCATACCGATACCATCATCGTCGGCCGCGATCCGGAGATCTCGGTGATGCGTCCGCCCGATCTGCTGCGCGTCGTGCTCAACTTCGTCGGCATTCTCGACGCCTGGCATGCGATGAGGGACATGCTGCGCAATGCAGCCGGTATCGTCAGTCCGGCCGAAAGAACCTTCATTCCCGACCAGGAGCAGCCGAAGGCAATTGGCATTGCCCGCATCTGGACGACAGTCTATGCCGCGACCATCGTGCTGGCGCTCTACACGGGCTCGTTCCTGCCGCTGATGCTGGTCGGGCTGCCCAGGCTTTACGGCGCGTGGCACCATGTCATGGTCGGCCTGCTGCAGCATGGCGGCCTGGCTGAAAACGTCACCGATCACCGGCTCAACAGCCGCACCGTCTACATGAACCCGATAAGCCGCTTCATTTACTGGAACATGAACTACCACGTCGAGCATCACATGTTTCCCATGGTGCCCTATCATGCGCTGCCCAGGCTGCATGAGCTGATCAAGCACGATCTGCCGGCGCCGACACCGTCCATCCTGGCCGGCTACCGCGAGATGATACCGACCTTCCTGCGGCAGCTGCGCAATGAGGATTATTTCATCAAGCGCGAACTGCCGCCGACGGCGAGGCCCTATCGCGAGCACTTCCACAACGACAACGCTACCGCTGCGGTGGCTGCCGAATGACAAGGCCATGCCGAGGCACCAAAAATCGAGGGACCCGTAAATGAGCGACTGGGTCGAGGCCTGTGACGCCGAGGACATCGACGAAGAGGACGTGATGCGCTTCGACCATGGCGGCCGCACCTTTGCTATCTATCGCAGCCCCAACGACGAGTATTTCGCCACCGACGGGCTTTGCACGCATGAGAAGGTGCATCTGGCCGACGGGCTGGTCATGGACGACATCATCGAATGCCCGAAGCACAATGGCCGCTTCAACTACAAGACAGGGGCTGCCAGGGGCGCGCCTGTCTGCGTCGATCTAAGGACCTATCTGGTCAAAGTCGACGCCGGCAAAGTCCTTGTCCGGATCGGTTGATGATGACGAAGGGAATGGTCGTCATCGGCGCCGGCGAATGCGGCGGGCGCGCCGCCCTTGCGCTGCGCGAGCTCGGCTATGATGGCCCCGTAACCTTGGTCGGCGACGAGCCGCATCTTCCCTATGAGCGCCCGCCGCTGTCGAAAGACGCGATGGTCGCCGACGCGCCCCTGATCAAGGCGATCGCCAGCGACGCGATCCTGGCCGAGCGCTCTATCCGGCATATCCATTCGGTTCTGGCTGTGGCGATCGACCGCACGGCGCATGTCGTGCGCCTGTCCGACGGTTCCGCCCTGGCCTACGACAAGCTCCTGCTGGCGACCGGTTCGGTGCCGCGCAAACTGCCTATGCCGGGCCTTGGCGGGCGCTGCGTCTATCTGCGAACCTTCAACGATGCGCTGGCCATTCGTGCCCATCTCAACGCCGGCAATCGCATCGCCATAGTCGGCGGCGGCTTCATCGGGCTCGAGCTCGCCGCGGCGGCGCGCAGTCTGGGTGCCGCGGTCACCGTCATCGAGGCGCAGCCGCGCATTCTGATGCGCGGCGTGCCGGCCGAGATCGCGCAGGTCATCCATCAGGCGCATGAAGCCGAAGGCGTAAAAATCCTGTGCGGCGAGGGCATCGCGGCCATTGCCGATGACGGCGCCGACGTGCGAATCGCGCTTGCCGGTGGGCACGACATTGTCGCCGATCTTGCCGTGATCGGCATCGGCGCCGTGCCGGTGACCGGACTTGCCGCGGAGGCGGGGCTGACCATCGACAATGGTGTCGCCGTCGACGCCGAGCTTCGCACCAGCGACCGGCATATCTTTGCCGCAGGCGATTGCTGTTCGTTTCCGCTCGCCATCTATGGCGGCCGGCGCGTGCGGTTGGAAGCCTGGCGCAATGCGCAGGAGCAGGGCGCACTCGCCGCAAGGAACATGCTTGGCGCCGGCGAGGCGCATTCGGCGGTGCCTTGGTTCTGGTCGGATCAGTACGGATTGACCCTGCAGATCGCCGGCCTGTCGGACCAAGGCCGCAGCATCGTTCGCCGCGACGTTGGCGACGGCGCCTTCATCCTGTTTCATCTGGCCGAGGACGGCAGGCTGGTTGCGGCAAGCGGCATCGGCCCCGGCAACGCGGTCGCCCGCGATATAAGGCTGGCAGAGATGCTGATTGCAAAGCAGGCAAAGCCGGCGCCGGAAGCGCTAGGCTCGCAAACGGTCAAGCTGAAGTCGCTGCTGGCGGCGTGAGCTGAGGGCGTGGATAGTTGGCCGAACGCGTTTGGCTAAAACAGCGCTTTCAGCTCCGGCAGCTTGTCGTTGATCAGCCAGCCATAGTAATTTTCCTCAGGCAGTTTTTCCGGCTCGCCCGCAGCGCGGCGCTTGTCGTTCTCGGCCTTCAGCGCATAGGCGCGCTGTTCGGGGCTGCCGACATTGTAGAGCGTCGACGTGAGGCCGGGATTGCCTGAGATGTCGAAGCCGGCAATGCTTCTATAGGCGTCGATCGATTTCCGGATCGTTGCTGCGACATAAGGCAGTGTCAGGTCAGGATCCATGATGGTCTTGTAGACCGCGTTGGGGTCGCTGACGTCGAGTTCCGGCAGGCCGGAAACCTTGTGCACGAGGTCGCTCATTTCCAGCGCCGTCAACGGATTGAGCTGGCCAAGGCCAAAAGTCTGGCCGGCATAATAAGGTTGGAAGAAAGTGGCACCGAAGCGGTCGTCGGGGAAGCTCTCGCCGTTGACGGTCTTGCCGCGGAACGACCGGTTCCACACCTGCTCGCGGCACTCCCATAGGTCGTAGCTATCGGACGTCCCGGCGCATTTGGCGAATTGCGGCCGCTGCACGAAATCGGTGATGTCCTCGCCGTCATAGGCGAAGGAGAGCTTGCTCGATAAATACGAGATCGCCTTGACGTAGTAGGTCTGCAGCCGGTCGTAGGCATCGACATTGTAGGTGTGCTCGCCGACGATGGCGCCGACGATATGCATTGGGTCGATGCCATAGGCCGCGGCTGCCTGCTTGATCTTGCCGCGCAACTCGGCATCGTTCTGGAGCAGCGCAAAGACTTTGCGGTATTTCGCCTGGAAGGTGGTGTTGGTCGCCTGGGTGCGCCGGCTCGATGCGCCCGGTATGTCAGGCTGCTCGGTGTTGCGGTTGCCCGGCGGCACCATCGTTGCCGCTTGCGCGGCGAACATGGCTGTCGCCAGCGTCAGCCCCAAAATGACGAGGATCAGTTTTTTCATGCGCCACCGCCCAAATAATCGGCGGCAAACTAGGTAATGCTCCACCGGGAGTCGAGAGACGCCTGCACCGGACGGGACGAAAGCTTGCCGGATGCTTCCATTTGGCCACACCTCCGGAATGCCGGGCTGAATTTGACGGAGGCCGGGAGTAATTCCCCGGCCTCTTGGAGAATCAAGAGTCTCCTACAAGATGAAACGCGACAAGTCCGTGTTTCTGGAGAGGTCGCCGACATGCTTCTCGACATAGGCGGCATCGATTGTCACCGAGGTGCCGTTACGGTCCGGCGCGTCATAGGAGATGTCGTCCAGCACCCGTTCCATCACCGTCTGCAGCCGCCTGGCGCCGATATTCTCGACGCTGGCGTTAAGGTCGACGGCGATGCCGGCCAACGAATCGATCGCGTCATCGGTGAAGACCAGGTCGACGCCTTCGGTCTTCATCAGCGCGATATATTGCTTGATCAGGCTGGCTTCGGTCTCGGTGAGGATGCGGACGAAATCGTCCTTCTCCAGCGCCCGCAGCTCGACGCGGATCGGCAGGCGGCCCTGCAATTCCGGCAGCAGGTCGGAGGGCTTGGCGACGTGGAACGCGCCCGAGGCGATGAACAGGATATGGTCGGTCTTCACCGGTCCATATTTGGTCGCAACCGTGGTGCCTTCGACCAGCGGCAGCAGGTCTCGCTGCACACCTTCACGCGAAACACCAGCACCGATGCCGCCTTCGCGCGAGGCGATCTTGTCGATCTCGTCAAGGAAGACGATGCCGTCATTCTCGGTCGATTCGAGAGCCCTGCGCACCACTTCGTCCTGATCGAGCAGCTTGTCGGACTCGTCGCTGATCAACAGCCCGTAGGACTCCTTGACGGTCGTCTTGCGCAACTTGGTCTTCTTGCCGCCCATCGCCTTCGACAGCATGTCGTTGATGTTGAGCACGCCGATATTGGCGCCCGGCATGCCGGGGATCTCGAAGCCAGGCATGCCGCCATTGCCGGTATCGGCCACTTCGATCTCGATCTCCTTGTCGTCGAGCTCGCCGTCGCGCAGCTTCTTGCGGAAACTGTCGCGGGTGGCCGGGCTCGCCGTCTTGCCGACGAGCGCTTCGAGCACCCGTTCCTCGGCGTTGACGTGGGCACGCGCCTTGACGTCCTCGCGCATCTTCTCGCGCACCAGCCCGATGGCGATCTCGACCAGATCGCGGATGATCTGCTCGACGTCGCGGCCGACGTAACCGACCTCGGTGAACTTGGTGGCCTCGACCTTAACGAAAGGCGCACCGGCAAGGCGCGCCAGGCGGCGTGAAATCTCGGTCTTGCCGACACCGGTCGGGCCGATCATCAGGATATTCTTCGGCATCACCTCTTCGCGCATCTGGCCCTCGAGCTGCTGGCGGCGCCAACGGTTGCGCAAGGCAATCGCCACCGCACGCTTGGCATCTTTCTGGCCGATGATGAAGCGGTCGAGTTCCGAAACGATTTCGCGGGGAGAGAAGGTGCTCATATCACTAAATTCCACTTTGCCACTGCCGAATGGACTCGAATGGATGCAGCAGCATGATCACGTTGAGTGTCAGATTGTCCCGGATGAGATAGCCGACACCGAATTCGAAGATGAGGGCGAGGGTGACGATCACCCATATAGGAAGCCTTCGCGCCATGACAAACCCCAGCACCATGGCCAGCGTGTCCGACACCGAATTGACAATGCTGTCGCCATAATAATCGAGCGAGATCGTGCCGGCGCGGTAGCGGTCGATGATGAAAGGACTGTTCTCGAGCAGCTCCCAGCCGCCCTCGATGACGACCGCAAACGCCAGCCTGAGCCCGATCGGCGAGCGCGGGAAAAGGAACCACGCCAGCGCATAGAACAGGAAGCCGTGAATGATGTGCGAGAAGCTGTACCAGTCGGAAATATGCTGGGAATTCTCGGAGCTTTGCACGATGCCGTGCCACAGCTTGACATAGCCGCAGCTACAGATCGGCGTCCGCCCCATGCCGTAGAGGACCCCGGCCTGGAAGATGACCAGGCCGAGAACCAGCAGGAGCCCCATTCGCCAACTGTCTTCGTAGGCCGAGACGGTTTTGTCGCTGGATACGCTCATGCTGTTATTGCCCCTCTTCTGCGTCACCCTGTCCGGCATCACCCTCTGGGGCATCAATGGCCATCAGCACGGCATCGCCATATTCCGACTTCCTGCGATCGATAGCCGTAAAACCGGCCTTTTCATAGGCACGGATAGCCCGTGCATTGGCGGGGTCCGGGTCGATGATGACGCGCGGCGTACCTTCCTCGAAAAGCTGCTCGACGAACTGCCGGACGATCGCGGAGCCGTGGCCGACCCCGACAAGCTCGGGCACGCCGATCGACAGATCGATGCCGAGCGTGCCGAACGGCTGGTCGCTATAGGGATGGCCGTCCTCCAGATGCGGATCGTAGCTCTGCAAATAGCCGATGGGCTTTCCGTCCAGCTCGATGATCAGCGGCTCGACCGAAATGCTGTCGATATGCTCGCGGATCTCCGCAATCTCGGTCTCTGGGTCGTCCCACCACTCGGCGACATGCGGCTCGGCAAGCCAGCCGGCGATCATCGGCAGGTCCCTCTGGGTCACCGGCCGAAAACCATAGCGGAGGCTCCGCTCAGGCGGCATCGAGGGTTTCGACGACGAAGTTGTTGTTTGTGTAGACGCAAATGTCTGACGCGATCTGCATCGCCTTGCGGGCGATCTCCTCTGCGCCCTTGTCGCTGTCCATCAGCGCGCGTGCCGCTGCCAGCGCGTAATTGCCGCCGGAGCCGATGGCCATGACGCCAAATTCGGGCTCCAGCACGTCGCCGGTGCCGGTCAGCGCCAGCGACACCGACTTGTCGGCCACCAGCATCATCGCTTCCAGCCGCCGCAAATAGCGGTCGGTGCGCCAGTCCTTGGCAAGCTCGACGCAGGCGCGTGTCAGCTGGTCGGGATATTGTTCGAGCTTGGCTTCGAGCCGCTCGAGCAGAGTGAAGGCATCGGCGGTGGCGCCAGCGAAACCGGCGATGACGTTGCCGCCCTTGCCGATGCGGCGCACCTTCTTGGCGTTGCCTTTCATGATCGTCTGGCCGAGGCTGACCTGGCCGTCGCCGGCGATCACCACCTTGCCGCCCTTGCGCACGGTCAGGATGGTCGTGGCATGCATGGTCAGTTCATTCGACATTTCCTGCTCCGACAAGCACCGATCCCATCGAGGCGATCGGTGCGTTACGAGTGACTTGATCGGCCATATGTATGCATAGGCCGGACGATTGCAAACCGGCCATCCGCCGGGCCGGATAGTGCTCCGCAGCGGTAACTGGCAATCGCCGGATCATGCTGCTAGAAGGCTTTCGTTTTCAGGCCTGTGAACGCCTGACGTGCAAATCTGAAACAAGGATGAGGTCATGGCGCCCCGTTCCGCCGAGATAAGCCGCAAGACCAGGGAAACCGACATCTCCGTGTCGGTTCAAGTCGACGGCTCGGGCAAATCCGACATTTCGACGGGCGTCGGCTTCTTCGACCATATGCTGGACCAGTTGTCGCGCCATTCGCTGATCGACATGACCGTGAAGGCCAAGGGCGACCTGCATATAGACGACCACCACACCGTCGAGGATACGGGCATCGCGCTCGGCCAGGCGCTGGCCAAGGCATTGGGCGAGCGGCGCGGCATCATGCGCTACGCCACGATCGACCTCGCCATGGACGAGACACTGACGCGGGCGGCAATCGATGTCTCCGGCCGGCCTTTTCTGGTCTGGAATGTTTCGTTCTCGTCGCCGAAGATCGGTACGTTCGACACCGAGCTGGTGCGCGAATTCTTCCACGCGCTGGCGCAGAATGCCGGCATCACGCTGCATATCACCAATCATTACGGCGCCAACAACCACCACATCGCCGAGACCTGCTTCAAGGCCGTGGCGCGTGTGTTGCGTTCGGCACTTGAGCGCGACCTGCGCCAGCCGGACGCGGTTCCCTCCACCAAGGGATCCCTGAAAGGGTAACGCCATGGCCATCTATGTCGTGATGGAGCCGCCAGGCCGCGGTGAAAGCGTGGACACCACCTTTATCCGTGACGGCTTTGCCTGGCTCGGCTTCCTGGTGCCGCCGCTGTGGCTGGCCTGGCACCGGCTGTGGGTCGAGGCGGCATTGGCGTTTGTCGCCATGGGCCTGCTCTCGATACTGGGCGAAAGGCTGGACCTGGAAACAGCCGGCTCGCTTTTATCCTTCCTTGTCATGCTCTTTGTCGGGCTGGAGGGACAAGGCTTGCGAATTGCAGCCCTGCGCCGTCGCGGCTGGCATGAATGGGGCGGGGGCGACGCCCCCCCCCGCCCCCCCCCCCCCCCACCCCAATTTTTTTTTGATGTGATTATAAAAAAAAGAACGAGACCCCCCCACCACAAAGGTGTGGAA
>NZ_JAMYOA010000021.1:0-98732 GCF_040319515.1 Mesorhizobium sp. M0909 | reverse complement strand
TCAGCGACGTCTTGCCATGGTCGACGTGACCAATCGTGCCAATGTTCACATGAGGCTTAGTGCGCTCGAATTTACCTTTTGCCATAGTCTCTTTCCTTGGACGGCCTGGACCTTCAGTTCAGTCGAATGCGGGGCGATTAGCGACTAAGGCCGAAAAACACAAGTGCCTTGTCGCCGAGCGCGCTCGCCCGCCCGAACGCGTGATCCGGTTTCGGAGAATGTGGCGCGGATATAGGAACGAACAAGGGCAAATGGAATGGTTACGGCGGCGGCTGACGGCTTTGACGGATTTACAGCCGGATCTGGCCCATTGCCGCTTTGGCGCCGGTCTGATTTCGTGGGCCGATGCATTTCATCCCGACTGCCATACGAGGCCCGCTGTTCATGGTCGTTTCGACCGGGTCCTACATCGTCAACGACACGATGATGAAGCTCGCAACCGCGGGACTGCCGCCCTATGAGGTGCTGTTCCTGCGCGGCGCTGCGGCAACATTGTGGGGCATTCCGCTGCTGTTCATGCTGGGCTATGGCAAGCAGATCCCGCTGATCCTCGATGCGACGGTTTTGCGCAGGAACCTGCTCGAACTGGGTGCGATCCTTTGCTACGTGGTTGCGCTCGCCAACATGCAGATCGCCGATTCGACCGCGCTCGGACAGATCACGCCCTTGCTGATGCTGGTCGGCTCCTCGATGCTGTTCGGCGAACGGATCGGCGGGGTTCGCCTGGCGCTGATCGGGCTCGGCTTTGTCGGCGCGGTGATGGTGGCACAACCGACGATGCAGGGCATTTCGGTTTACGCCCTGCTGGCGCTCGGCAATGCAGCCCTGTCCGCGGCGCGCGATCTGGCCGGGCGCAAGGTCGCCGCCGACGTGCCGGGAATGGTCGTGGCTATTTCCGCAGTGATTGTGGTGCTCGCCGGCGCCGGCGCTGCGCATCTGGTTTCCGAGCAGTGGGTGGTGCCTGAAACCCGTCACCTGCTGCTGATGGGCGGCGCCGGACTGTTCCTGATCTTCGGCCACTTCTTCATTTTCATGGCCTATCGTATCGGGCCGACCAGCGTGGTGGCGCCGTTCTACTATTGCTTTACCGTCTGGGCGGTAATTTCAGGCCTGGTGGTTTTCCGGCAGCTCCCGAATGCGCTGGCCATCTGCGGCATCCTGCTGGTGGTGGCCAGCGGGTTGACCATCGTCTCGCTCGACGAGCGCAAGCGCCGGCTAACCGTCGTCGCCTAGAGCTGGAAACGGCGTAGGGACAATCGCCTGAGTGGAGAAGCGTATGACAAGCCCGGAGAACGGAAACAACCAGAATGCAAGCAACCGCATGCTCGCCGGAAAATGCCTGTGCGGCGCCGTTCAGTACGCGGTGGCGGACGCGTTCGTCTATGCCGCGAACTGCCACTGCTCGAACTGCCGGCGCACCACCGGCTCGGCCTTCAAGCCGTTCGCCGGCATCGAGCGGGACAGGCTGAGCCTGGCGAGGGGCGAGGACAATCTCATGATCTTCGGCGACGAAACCGGCCATGACGCGCACTGCAAGACTTGCGGCTCGTTGCTCTATTCGGTGGTCCGGGACGGTGCCTTCGTGCATGTCGCCATGGGAAGCCTCGTCGACGAGCCAACCATCCGCCCGACGCAGCACATCTTCGTCGGCTCCAAGGCGAAATGGTTCACGATCACCGACGATCTGCCGCAATACAGAGAACACGCGGTCGCCGAAGATGCCGGCGAATAGCTGACCGTTAGAAACGCTCAACCAAACTATCGTTTCGTTTTCGCGTCCGCCGCCAAGGAAATTATACTGTGCTGCGTCACTGAACTTATGTGGCGGAGATTTCTGTGGCATTGCCGCCCGACTGGTTGCCCAACGTTGCGATGAAGCGCGTCGTTTGCCATTGGACGGCAGGCTCGCATTCGGCCGGCGATACCGATAAGGATGCGTATCACATACTGGTCGAGGGGAATGGCCGTCTGGTCAGGGGCCGGCCTTCGATCGCGCTCAATTCGGGTCGGGTAAAACCGGGATATGCCGCGCACACGCTCAACTGCAACGGCGGCTCGATCGGGGTTTCGCTCTGCTGCATGGCCGGGGCGGAGGAAAGGCCGTTCGATGCCGGCCGCTATCCGATGACCAGAGCGCAGTGGAACGCGATGACCATGGTTGTCGCCGAACTCTGCAAGTATTACCGCATCAAGGTCACGCCCAAAACGGTGCTGTCGCATGCCGAAGTCGAGAGCAATCTCGGCATCGAGCAGCGCGGAAAATGGGATTTTACCCGGCTGCCCTTCGATCCGACGATCAGCGGCGCAAGCGCCTGTGGCGAGCGGCTGCGTCGCGACGTGACGGCGGCAATGGGCGAGATGCCCAATCTGCCGGTGAGGATTGGGCGCGATGCCGTATGGCAGCGATTGCTGGAGGAACTATGGCCGATTATGGTGAAAGGGCTGGAAGCCGGCCTCAACACGCTGATCCGCCAGATCCTCAAAAGGATCAGATAGGCGCTCGGTATTCGGGTGAATGCCGACGCAACTGCCGATCTGCCCGTTTCTAAAGAGCCCGCCTGCCGGTAAACTGGTGATAAGCCCACAGGACAACTATCGCGCCTATCACGGCTACGATCAGGCTATAGATGTTAAGCCCCGTAACGCCCGACGCACCAAAAGCGCTGAAGATCAGTCCGCCGACGATAGCGCCGACAATCCCAAGCACGATATCGAGCACCAGGCCCTGCCCGCTTTTATTGACGATCTTGCTGCCTATGAAGCCGGCGATGACGCCGAGAATAATCCAGCTTAATATTGACATTTTTCCTCTCCGTTCCCCGCACCCGATTACTTCCACATTATTAAGCAAAGCTCAAGCCAACTTGAAAATCATGATTACGGAAAGCTCAAACCGGCTTGAAATTCGCCATGAATGCGTCATTGTCGGAGACGGACGGGCAATTTGACATGGAGATCCACAATGGGACTGTTTGACAATGCCGTTCCCGGCGGCAAAGTCGCCAAGCCGCTGATGATCGCGCTCGGCGCACTTTTGGTGGGAAAAATGCTGAGCAGTGGAAGTTCCGCCCAGCCGGAGGCAGCGCAGAGCCCTGCCCCCGTCCCGCCTGATACAACCGCATCCGCCGACGGCGGACTGCTTGGCGGTCTGGGCGGCCTGCTCGACAAACTGAAGGACGCCGGCCACGGCAACGTCGCCAATTCGTGGGTCGGCACCGGTCAGAACCAGCCGATCAACCCCAACGATCTGGGCAGCGCTCTCGGGCCGCAAATCATTCAGGAGATCGCGCAAAGGACGGGCCTGAATCAGCAGGAATTGCTCCAGCAATTGTCCGCGGCCTTGCCGGGACTTGTCGACCAGCTGACGCCGAACGGGCAAGTGCCGCAGCAGAACCAGCTCGCGTCCATATTCAGCAAATTCGCGAGCTGACGCCTGTCGCCCAACGCCGCCTGCGGTTCGGGACAACGATATGCGTAAAACACAGATTAAGATGCGCGTCCTTCTGGACGCGCATTGAACGCTCTGAACTATCGGCAAGCGCTTCGCTTGGCGCCGCCTGCTTCGGGATCGTGCGCGAAGTGCGCCGTGGCCTGGGGAAATCTGGAGCGGGTAGCGGGAATCGAACCCGCATATTCAGCTTGGAAGGCTGCTGCTCTACCACTGAGCTATACCCGCGCCTTTCAGTCAAGCATCGGATCCGCTCCGACGCTCGCGCTGCGTTTCAGGGCTTCCGGGCCGGCAGTGGTGGAGAGGGTTGGATTTGAACCAACGTAGGCATAGCCAACGGATTTACAGTCCGTCCCCTTTAACCACTCGGGCACCTCTCCAGTCTGCCGCCGGAGCCATGCAACGAGGCATCGACGCGTCGCGGCCGCCAAAGCAGCCTTTCCGCGCAGCGCCTTATGGCGGGAGCGTCCAAAACTGTCAACCGCAACATCCCGGCAAAAAGCGCTGAATTTCACACCTCGCCCGACAAGCAGCTTGTGCGGCTGTATCCATGACCGGACGACACGGCTATAGAAGCCGGCCATGAGCAACGATAACAAATCCAAGACCCCGAAAGACACCCACTACGCCAAGCTGCGCCGTGCGCATCGCGACGAGAAGAGCGGCGGCGCGCCGGCGTTCAGGCCACGCCAGCCGGTGCCGCCCGGCGAGACCGCCGCCGATGGGCTGGTGCGGCTCTACGGGCTGCACACGGTGCGGGCGGCGCTCGACAATCCGCGCCGCAAGATCAAAAAAATGCTGGTGACGCGCAACGCTGCCGAGCGACTGGCAATCGCCGATCTCGGCGCTTTGCCCTTCAAGGCGGAACTGGTCGAACCCAGGGACATCGACAAGGTCACCGGCTCCGATGCCGTGCACCAGGGCGTGCTGATCGAGGCCGAGCCGCTGAAACCGAAGCGCCTCGATGCGCTTGGCGATGCCAGGCTGGTGCTGGTGCTCGATCAGATCACCGATCCGCACAATGTCGGCGCGATCCTGCGCTCGGCGGTGGCTTTCGGCGCCGGCGCGCTGATCACCACGGCGCGCCACAGCCCACAGGAATCCGGCGTGCTGGCGAAGTCGGCTTCCGGCGCGCTGGAGCACATCGATCAGATCGAGGTGAAGAACCTCGCCGACGCACTCGGCCAACTGCACGAGGCCGGGTTTCAGACGATAGGGCTGGATTCGGACGGTCCGGCGGAGCTCGAAAAGAGTTTTTCGGGAGAAAAGATCGCATTGGTGCTTGGCGCCGAGGGCAAAGGCCTGCGCCAGAAAACGCGCGAGACAGTGACCATGCTCGCCCGGCTCGACATGCCCGGCGCCATCCGCTCGCTCAACGTGTCGAATGCCGCGGCGGTGAGCCTTTATGCGGCAAGGAAATTTTTGAAAGAGTGAATGGTGAGACTGCACGTAGGTCGTCACCAACTCATTACCAATTACTCAGTGCTATTTCCTACTCACTACTCACTACTCACTACTCACCCACTTCACATCCCGCCATCCGCTCCAGCGCCCTGACCAGCGCCGAGTGATCTTCTTTGGCCCCGCCATTCGCCGCGCAGGAGTTGAACAGTTGCTGTGTCGTCGAGCTGTTGGGCAGCGCGACGCCGAGCGCCTTGGCGCCTTCGAGAGCGAGATTAAGATCCTTCTGGTGCAGTTCGATGCGGAAGCCCGGCGCGAAGCTGCGTTTGATCATGCGCTCGCCATGCACTTCGAGGATGCGCGAGGCGGCCAATCCGCCCATCAGCGCCTGCCGCACCTTGGCCGGATCGGCACCGGCTTTTGAAGCAAAGACAAGCGCTTCGGCGACGGCCTCGATGGTCAGCGCGACGACGATCTGATTGGCGACTTTGGTTGTCTGGCCGACGCCGTTCGGTCCGACCAGCGTGATGTTCTTGCCCATCTTTTCGAACACCGGCCTGGCGCGGTCGAAGGCTTTTTCCTCGCCGCCGACCATGATGGTCAGCGACGCCGCCTTGGCGCCGACCTCGCCGCCCGACACCGGCGCATCGAGGTAGTCGCAGCCGAGATCGTTGATCTTTTTTGCGAATTCCTTGGTCTCGATCGGCGAGATCGAGCTCATGTCGATGACAAGCTTGCCTCTTGTCAGCCCGGACGCGACGCCGTTTTCGCCGAACAGCACATCGGCCACCTGCGGCGTGTCGGGAACCATGGTGATGACAATGTCGGCCGTTTTCGCGACGGCGCTGTGGCCGGAGACGATCTTCAGACCCTTGTCGACGAGATCGGCCGGCGGTTTCGAGCGGTGGTCGCTGGCGAAGACTTGATAGCCGGCATCAAGCAGATGCCCCGCCATCGGCGCGCCCATGATGCCGAGGCCGATAAAGCCGATGGTGTCCATGTCTTTCTCCGTTTCTTGTAAGGCGGCGATGCGTAGCGTCTACGCCGCCGCACTCCCCTGCCCGGCCAACTCCCGCAACCACCCGAGTCCGGCTTCCGTCCCACCCTTCGGCTTGTATTCCGCGCCAACCCAGCCGGAATAGCCGATGCGGTCGATGTGGTTGTACAGGAAGGGAAAATTGATCTCGCCCGTCCCCGGCTCATGACGGCCGGGATTATCCGCAAGCTGGATATGCGCGATGCGGTCGAGGTTTGCCTCGATGGTACGGGCGAGATCCCCCTCCATGATCTGCATGTGATAGATGTCGTATTGCAGGAACAGGTTCTTCGAGCCGACGCGCTCGATCAGCGCCAGGGCCGGATCCGAGTAATTCAGGAAGAAGCCCGGAATGTCGCGGGTGTTGATCGGCTCGATCAGCAGCCTGATGCCGGCCTGCTCCAGCTTTTCCGCCGCGAAAGCCAGGTTTTCGGCGAACACGTCCTCCAGCACGGAGCGATCGACGCTCTGCGGCGCGATGCCGGCGAGGCAATTGACCTGCTCGCAGCCGAGCGCGTGCGCATAGGTGACGACCTTGGCAATGCCTTGCCGGAACTCCGGGATGCGGTCCGGCAGGATCGCAATGCCGCGCTCGCCCTTGGCCCAGTCGCCGGCAGGCAGGTTGAACAGGACCTGCGTCAACCCGTTCTTCTTCAACCTAGCCGCGACGACATCCGGCGCATGGTCATAGGGACCGATATACTCGACGCCCTTGAAGCCCGCGCGGGCAGCGGCATCGAAGCGGTCGAGAAAGTCATGCTCGCCAAAGAGCATCGAAAGATTGGCTGAAAACCGTGGCATGGCAGTAGTTCCTCATATGCGGCTTAATCGAGCATGACGATCGCCGTGGGGGCATCTTCATGGCGCTCGGCAAGCTCCTCGAATTCGGTGATCTTGTCGATTTCGGTACCCATCGAAACGTTGGTGACGCGCTCGAGGATGAATTCGAGGACCACCGGAACCTGGTGCTCGTCCATCAGGCGCTTTGCCTCTTCGAAGGCACCGGCGAATTCCTCCGGCCGGCGCACCCTGACTGCCTTGCAGCCCATCGCCTCGGCAACGGCGACGTGGTCGACGCCATAGCCAGCTTCGGCATCGCCCTGTCGATTGACGTTCTCGAAGGCCAGGCTGACTTCGAAATCCATCGAAAACCCGCGCTGCGCCTGGCGGATTAGCCCGAGATAGGCGTTGTTCACGACGACATGGATGTAGGGCAATTTGTGCTGTGCGCCGGCCGCCAGTTCCTCGATCATGAACTGGAAATCATAGTCGCCGGACAATGCCACAATTGTGCGGTCCGGATCGGCGGCGCGAACACCAAGGGCTGCCGGCAATGTCCAGCCGAGCGGGCCGGCCTGGCCGCAATTGATCCAGTTGCGCGGCTTATAGACATGCAGGAACTGCGCCCCGGCGATCTGCGACAGGCCGATCGTGGTGACATAGGTGGTGTCGCGGCCGAACGCCCTGTTCATCTCCTCATAGACGCGCTGCGGCTTCAGCGGCACCTGGTCGAAATGGGTCTTGCGCTTCATCGTCTTCTTGCGCTGCCGGCATTGGCCGGCCCAGCCCGACCAGTCGCGCAATTTTCCGGCCGTCCTCCATTCGGTGGCGACGTCGAGCAGCATTTTAAGCGCCGCACCGGCATCCGAGACGACGCCAAGGTCCGGCGCGAAGACGCGGCCGATCTGCGTCGGCTCGATATCGACGTGGATGAATTTCTTGCCCTTGGTGTAGACGTCGACCGAACCGGTGTGGCGGTTGGCCCAGCGGTTGCCGATGCCGAAAACGAAATCGGCCTCGAGCATCGTCGCATTGCCGTAGCGATGCGAGGTCTGCAGTCCGCACATGCCGGCCATCAGGCGGTGGTCGTCGGGGATCGCGCCCCAGCCCATCAGCGTCGGAATGACAGGCACACCAGTGACTTCGGCGAATTCTATCAACAGGTCCGACGCATCGGCGTTGATAATGCCGCCGCCGGCGACGATCACAGGCTTTTCCGCCGCGTCGAGCATCGTCAGCGCCTTCTCCGCCTGAGCGCGCGACATTGCCGGCTTGAACGGCACCAGCGGCTCGTAGGCATCGATGTCGAACTCGATCTCCGCCAGTTGCACATCGACCGGCAGGTCGACCAGCACCGGCCCCGGCCGCGACGAGCGCATCAGATGGAACGCCTTCTGCAGCGCCATCGGCACCAGATAGGGCTCCATGACGGTAACAGCCCATTTGGCGACGGGTGCGGCGATGGCGGCGATGTCGACGGCCTGAAAATCCTCCTTGTTGAGACGTGCGCGCGGCGCCTGCCCGGTGATGCAGAGGATGGGGATAGAATCGGCGGCGGCCGAATAGAGGCCGGTGATCATGTCGGTGCCGGCCGGACCCGAGGTGCCGATGCACAGACCGATATTGCCCGATCCGGCGCGGGTAAACCCTTCGGCCATATGCGAGGCCGCCTCGACGTGCCGCGCAAGGATGTGGCGGATGCTGCCCCTCGCCTTCAGCGCCGAATAGAGCGGGTTGATCGCAGCACCCGGCACGCCGAAGGCACAGGAGATGCCTTCCTTTTCAAGAACGAGAACCGCTGCGTCGACTGCGCGCATCCTGGCCATGTCAGCCTCCACGGAATTGTTGATGGCTGATGATGCCAGTGCGTCGATTATTTTTCAATTTTTTCAGAATATTTTTTCATTTCTAGGGAACGGCTCTTGCTTGCTTGAATTGATTGGCCTTTCTGTTTTCCATAAATTAGCTTCGCCGGCCGATGAAAAACTTTTTCATTGCTTGTTGGGCGAACAGGGCGGAGAATGGCCCGATGGAAACTACCGAAAAACGTCAGCGCGGCCGGCCGCGCGCTTTCAACGGGCCGTCCGAGGCCGCCTCGGTGCAGTCGCTGGACCGGGCGCTGCGCATCCTGGCAATCGTCGCCGATGGCAGCGGCCTGTCGTTGAGCGAGATCGCCGCCGGTTCCGGCCTGCCGGCATCCACCGCCTACCGCATGCTGACGACGCTGGAGAACCATGGCATGGTCGAGTTCGAAGGCACCGACCAGCTGTGGTCGATCGGCGTCGAGACCTATCGCATGGGCGCAGCGTTCCTGCGCCGCCGCAAGCTGGTCGACCGCGCCCGTATCGTCATGCAGGAATTGATGGAGAAGACCGGCGAGACCGCCAATCTCGGCGTCGCCGAGGACGATTGCGTGGTCTTCGTCAGCCAGGTCGAGACGCACCAGGCGATCCGCGCCTTCTTCCGGCCGGGCACGCGCAGTTCCTTCCATGCCTCGGGCATCGGCAAGGCGGTGCTGGCGCATCTCGAGCCGGAACGGGTAGCCACCATACTGCGCCGGGCCGGGCTGGAGCGCTTCACCGAAAACACGTTGTCCGACATCTCGGCGCTCGCCCGCGATCTGGTGACGATCAAGCTGCGCGGCTGGTCGGTCGACGACGAGGAGCGGCATCCGGGCATGCGCTGTGTCGCCGCCGCCATCTTCAACGAATTCGGCGAACCGATCGGCGGCGTCTCGGTCTCCGGGCCGACGGTACGGGTCACACCGGAGCGGCTGGCCGAAATCGGCCCGCTGGTGCGCGATGCAGCAGCGCAGGTGACGAGGATGATCGGCGGCCTGCCGACCCCTCCCGGCCCTGGCAGCAAACCGAGGGCATGGCAGCGCTGACCAGCGCCGAATGGTGCGACATCTGCCAGGATGGCCAGAGCTAGCCCCCGGGCACCGCGCTCTTGGTCGACAGGTCGTAGAAGTCAAGCAGCATCGCCAGCCCAACTCCGCAGGCGGTGAAGATGAGGCCGGCAATGAAGATACGATTGGCGCGTTCATAAACGCGCCGTTGTAGAGACGTTATGTCGAGCAGCAACCGCAGCGCTCGTATCTGCAGGGCAATGCCGATCAAAATCGGCACGACGGCGGCCAGGTGATAGATTTCCCATGGTATCGGGTTGGCGGCCCAATGCGTGATGAAGCCCAGCGAGAACGCCAGCAGGATGCCGACGGTGGTGATTGTGCCGTTGCGGAAAACCGTCTCGATCGGCTCTTCGTTCGGATCGTGCTCGCCCAAGCGCCCTCTCTCCCTATTTCGGCTCGGCAGTAGATTAGGCTGTCGGGAAATCCCTGTACATCGGCAAGAGTGTTGGCGAATGCTGAAGCGGCATCCGATCTCGCCTTAAGCGATGTTCGACAGGACAGAGAGGCTGACGGAGCGCGACTTTATTCCAGCTTGGGTTCCTCGCTCACGGAAGTGGGGAGAGGTGGCGCGGCGAAGCCGCGACGAAGAGGGGACCGCGCCCTACGAAGGCCCCTTTCCGGCCGCTTGGGGGCCACCTCTCCCCTGCTTCGCGGCGGGCGAGGAACCCAGGTCCTAAGAGGTCGCAGGAACAACCCCTCTGCCCCGCCACTCAGACACGCAGAAAAAGGGGGCAGTGGGGTGCCAGTCTGATACTGTCAGCCGCGACCACAAACGGTCGCGCTGGTCGACAATCCACCGGAACAATCGGCAGGCCTCAGCCCATGCCGGTGATATGGCGAAGCCAGAACGCGAGCGCGATGAAGCCGATGATGGTGGTGACGCCGGTCCAGTCGATATTGGCGCGCTTCAGATCCTTGACGAGCTTCACCAAGAGAACCCAGGCCACGAAGACGAGCGGGAGAATGATGACAAGCCTGATCATGCGACTGCCTCGCTGATGCGATTGCACCTTCGATCAATATAGGAAGCGAATTGGCCGTTTTCAGGACGCCCTGGCGGCAGAACCGGCGCGTCCGCCGGGAACCGAAAAACGGAGTTTTGTCTTTACTGGCGCAGCAAATATGCTAACCGGAGCGCCGTGCCCTTGTAGCTCAGCTGGTAGAGCAGCGGTTTTGTAAACCGAAGGTCGGCGGTTCGATCCCGTCCGGGGGCACCAGTTTCCACCCGACAAACCCCAGAAATCAAGGAACTCAAGGGTTTCAACGTCCCCCGAGGTACACCAAAAGGTACACCGAGGGTCCACCAAGGATGAAAATGACACTGGAGCATGTCCAACCGCGCGGCAATCGGAAGGTCTACCGAAGGAAGGTGCCCAAGGTCGTTCATACACTTACGCCATTCGTTTTGTATCTGGTGAGGTATCATCATCCATTTGATGCCGAGCGACAGCAATACACTCGTTAAGATTGTCCCGAAGCCGAGTAGCCGCTTCAAGGCTAAAGTTCATGTAATTTGTAGGGGAACCTTCCGCACCAGCGTAACCATCGGGCCTCATCGAAGGACCTATGTAGACGTCTCGCTGGTCTATTGACCTCTTAACGCGCCATTCGAAGAAAGAATCGCTAGCACTTCCGACGACCGGGGGTGTCTTGAAGACGACATCTCCGAGCAATGCATTCATTGTTTTTGATTTCGCGAGTAGCTTTTTCGCAAAGGTCCACATCAAGCGATACCCTCCTGACATCTGCAGCATCTACACTTCGACGAGCGTCCGCAATGGGGTCGAACTCGGTCGTTCTGAGTGATTGGGTTTTGATCCCAGAGGGTTGGACAGTGGGAAGGTGTTCCTGAGCTGCACTGCGCACTATGCGACTACGAACGGCAGCGGGTAATGGTCAACGTCCTCGCCTAACAAGGGTGACAGAAGGTACACCGCTCGGGCACAAAGAGGTACACCGAGCTTAACCTCTTCAGGGGAAGATACTCTCGTATTCCCTTGATTTTTAGGGGTAAAAATTCGGGTGGACTGCTCCAGTTGGATTTGGCCCTTAGCGCCGTCCGGGGGCACCAGCACGGGCTTCTTGAGACCTCCGGGGCGCTTGATATCTGCTCATCCCCGATATCCACAGGCCGGGGCCGTCAGGATCGGTGGCACATCAGCTTCAACGCATATATTCCCTGGCGGAAACCATAGTTCCCTAGCGGAAAACCTAGGAGTCTTCGTTGGAGCAGAAACGCACGACCGCCCCCTTCGTCAGCGGCATGTTTGGTGGCGTTGTCGTCTTCGCCTTCGCGTTCGGCTTCCGTTTCCTGATAAGTCCCGATCCTGATCCTGCATCAAGAGCAACCACAAGCCTTTCGGTACTGGCATTCGCCATTTGCTTCGGCGCGGCATTCCTTCGCGAGCATCGACGCCAGATTGCCGCCGCCAGAGAATTCTTAAGCCGCCCAAGATCGTATTAGGCTGAGGACTCATAAGCGAAGCGACGATCTGATGATCGCCAAGGCCATGCTCGACAAGAAGGCGCCGCTGGCACTTTCATCGGTATTGACGGGCTTTGGCGCCAGCGGCCTGGCGGAGAAACTCTACGAACATTTCAATATGTCGCAAAGGCGATAGTAGGGCAGCTTGGAGGCAACGCCTCGCGCGGGCGAGGACAATCGCCAGCGCCGAATGTCGGAATTGGGCGCCAGCTCGGCGCATTTCATGGCGCCTCCCTCACGCCCAGGCATGAAGCTGTCCTTGTTCACTCGAGGAGTATTTGCATGCGTGGTCATTGCTTATGTGGCGCTATTGCCTTTGAAGTCGATGGCCCGGCACAGGCCTGCGTGGTCTGTCATTGTGAAAGTTGTCGGCGGCAATGTTCTGCGCCGATGACCGCTTATATTGGCGTCTCGAACGGCCAATGGCGATGGCTGGGCAAGCTACCGAAGGTATTCAACTCTTCTCCCGGTGTGGAAAGAACATTTTGCGATCACTGTGGTACGCCGCTGTCCTTCCGCTCAAAGAACATGTCTGATGTCATGCATTTTTTTGCGGCGGCGATGGAGGAGCCAGAAAAATTTGCACCTACGCTGCATGTCGCTTTTGAGGAGAAGCTCCCTTGGTTGAAACTCGCCGACAACCTGCCGACCCGTTTTGGGCCTGACTATACGAAAGATTAGGACGGTACGTACCGGAAGCGTCGGGATCGCCAGAAAGTTCCCGTGAAATTGCCGGCTTAGCCTGAACCAGATCGGGCTCAAGCATCTCCTACCAGGAGACGCCGAGCTCATTTCTGTCTTGCTTTTTGCTGGGCCATGGGTTCGTCCCGCCTCCCGACGGCCACTTAACAGCATTCGATTAAATTGCTCCAGCGTATATTAGCACTCGCTCAATTAAGCGCGCCGACAATGGCCGTGCGGCGGGCCAAAAACCAAAGGGTGTTGTCATGCGAAGTGATTTCGCCGCGGCACGCGAACTTTTGGAATGCGCACAAAACCGCCTCTACGGCGCGGATGAAACGAGTCGACGCGTCAACGAGGCCCTCGACGCGCTGATTGAAGAAATAGCCATCGCGGAATTCCGCAAGGCGCCACTGACGGTCGTGCCGTTTCCACGAGCGCGGCCGCCAAAGCATGTCCGGTAGAGCGCTGATCGCCCGCGTTGACGAAGAGCCGGCAACTAGTGTTTCCGCAATCGCCCGTTCGAGCGTCGTTGAACGACCAACCCTTTGACGATAACTTGCCGGGCCCTGGTGGTCTGAAACTCCGGAGCCGATCCATGTCACGCTGTGGAGATGTCTACGAGAACAAGGTGACCGGCGAATATGCCGTCATCCTGCGTGGCACCGAAGACCGCGGCCAGGGACCTGGCATCGCTCATCTGACCGCCCGGCCGGGGGCCGCAGTGGTGGGCGAGCACTACCACCCGAACCTGACGGAACGGTTTGCCGTCCTCGGCGGCCGGCTCGACGCTCGCATCGCCGGGAAGACTTTGTCCCTGGGGCCAGACCAATCCGCCACGGTCGAAGCAGGCGTCGCACATGATTGGTGGAACAGCAGCAAAACCGAAGAAGCGCATGTGCTGGTCGAAGTCGACCGGGCGCCAGGCGCGAACGATATCGACCCGAACCGTTTCGAGCTGCTGATTGGCATGCTCTTCGGCCTGGCCAATGCCGGCAAGGTGGACAAAAAAGGCAGGCCTTCGCCGCTTCAGGCGGCAGTTATCGCCAGAGAATTTGCCGATGTAATCGTCTTCACGTACCCGCCACCTGCGATTCAGCGAGTGGCGCTGGGGATCCTGGCGCCACTCGGCCATCTGTTTGGCTATCGCGCGATCGACCCCGGCTACTGCAAGCCGCACGGGCGTGTCACGCCGGCTCCTGAAATCCTCGCTCGAGCAGGCCTAACGGCTGGGTGATCCGGGTCGATACCGGGCGCCCGACATTTTTGTCAGCAGCCATACATAGGGCTCGCGGCAAGCTCTATGAAGCACTCGTGACCTGACCGGATATCGCGGCCCTGTCGAACGTGTTTCTCACCCTGACCGACTTGTAAACGTAGGCGACCCAGACGCCGGTCAGGACAAAAGAAACTGCGGGCATTACCAACGCATCCCCTGCAAGCACCAAGCTCACAGGAGCGCTCATAACCGCTGAGATCCATACCGCGTCCAGAAAAAACACGATTGGTATTGCAAACCACTGATACAGGAACAGCTGCTTGAAACGGGAACTCCGCCGGAGCATTGCAACGAACACAACCAGCTGGAGCACCAGAAACGCCAGCAACAGGGCGACCTCGCCGTAGACCGCCAAGGCGCCGTTGGGGAGCGTCATTAGCTGTCGATAGCCCCCGCTCGAAGAGAACAGCTCAGCCAGCGTGCGGAAAGGTGCCAAGCACTGTCCAATCGCCAGCAGCATAAGCCAGCCTCCAAAACCTACGAGAGCCGAAGGATCCTGTAATGGCTTTGCGGCTGACCGAACGGCAAAGAAAACAGGCACGCCGATCAGCAGCAGCAGTATAGCCCAATGCCAGATGGAAATCCGCATCCGATCCCTCCTTTGATGCCCGTTCAGGTTGTAGCAGATTTCAATCTCAACTCAAGAGGCAACATCGAGAGAAGCGCTGCTTGCGAGACCCGTCAACACTATATTTCTGGCACGATGCTATTTCCGGCAGGATGCCATGTCGCGAACTCTGATCGTCGTTGGTCTCAGCATAGTCGCCATAGGCCTGCTCTGGCCTTGGTTGGCCCGGACCGGCCTTGGCAGGCTGCCCGGCGATATCGTGATCGAGCGTGAGAACTTCAGGCTTTATGTCCCCATCGCCACGGGGATACTGGTCAGCATCGTGCTCTCGGCCATTCTATGGCTGATCAACCGTTAGGCGGTGCTCCGGCAACGGCGATTTGTGTTGCTGGCCCTTCTCGCCCTTGATCTTCTTACACTCCGATCGCCGCCACCAATATCCGGTTCTGCCTGCGTATCGCCGTGCGCAACTCTGCAATCCTCGCCTCCTCGCGCTTCACGAACTCGATGAACATCATGTTCATGTTGTTGAAGATGAGTTCGCCGAGCGCCGGACCGTCGATGTCGCGGCGCACCAGGCCGAGCGCCTGTAGCCTGGCGATCAGCGCGCGGATCTGCTCGGTCAGTGCCCGGTCGAGCGCCGTATAGGCCTGGCCGAACGGGCTGTCGGGCAGCTGCGTCGAGATCGCCATCGCCTGCCGCCACATCTCCTTGCTGAGATAATGCAGCGAATGTTCGATATAGATGCCGAGCAGCGTATCGAGAGCGTCGCCGACATTGGCTGGCGGGTTGGCGACGACGCCGCGCCCGGCATTCAGCACCTCGTTGACCTCCATCGAAACGATGGCGCCGAGGATGTCGCCCTTGTTCTGGTAGTAGTTGTAGATCGTGCCGACCGAGACTTCGGCCTGCGCGGCGATGGTCTCGATCTTGGCGCCTTCATAACCGGCATCGCGGAAAAGCTCCGCCGCCGCCTCGATGATGCGGCGGTGCCGGTCCGCCTTCTGCCTTGCCCGCAATCCGCTCATATCGGCTGTTTGCCACAAAATCGGAATTGACTCAATTTTAGAATTGGTTCAATTTTTTTCCATAGCCAAAAAGGCAAGGGAGAACACTCGATGTCCATCAATCTGAAGACTCCGTATCCAACTATTGCGAACTCGCTTTCCGCTCTGAAGAGCCGTCTCCATGCCGTCTGTGCTGCGACAGCACTGCTGCTGGCGGCTGGCAGCCTCGCTCAGGCGGAGGACCTCAACGCGCTGATCTGGTGCGATCACGCCGATCCGGCGCTGTTGCAGCCGTTCGAGGAGGCGAACGGCGTCAAGGTCAATGTCAAGGAGTTCGAAGGCACCGGCGCCGGCCTGGCCATCGTCGAACAGTCGCAGCCCGGCGACTGGGACGTGATGGTGATCGACAGCATTGACATACCGCGCGGCGTCGAAAAAGGCCTGTTCGAACCGCTACCGGAAGATAAGCTGCCGCTGGCCGATCTGTTTCCGCAGGTGAAGATGGATAGCTCCACCGTCGTCGACGGCAAGCGCTACGGCATCACCGAAAAGTTCGGCTACAACACGATCGGCTACAACAAGACCAAGGTCGACCCGGCCGACATGCAGTCGCTTGCCGCGCTGACCGGCGACAAATACAAGGGCAAGATCGCCATCTACGATTATTACCTGCCGGTCATCGGCATGGCCGCACTGGCGATCGGCAAGAAGACGGCGGAACTGACGGAAGCCGACCTTCCTGCCATCAAGGAAGAGCTGCTCAAAATGAAGGCCAACGCCAAGCTGGTCGGCGAAGTGACCGCCAGCCAGACGGCACTGGCGACCGGCGAAGTCGACATACTGGTCGGCGGCGGCGAATGGGTGACGGCGGGGCTGGCCAAGGAAAACCCTGCCCTCGACTTCTCTATTCCGAAAGAAGGCGCGGTGCTGTGGTCGCAGTCGCTGGCAATGTTCAATGATTCCAAGAACAAGGAGCTGGCGCTTAAATTCATCCAGTACATTATGAGCCCCGAAGGCCAGGCGCGGCTCGCCACCTCGTCCTGCTATTGGGGCATGCCGGCCAACAGCAAGGCGGCCCTGAGCGACGAGCAGAAGAAGATCCTGCGCTTCGACGAGCAGCCGGAATTCCTCGCCCGGGCGCAGCCCTATCCGGCGCCGAATGCCGATCTCGATAAGAAGTTGCAGGACGTCTGGACCGAAATGCTGCAGGCGCAATGACCGGCTGCCAGTCGTGAACTCCGTCAACAGCGGGCGTGCCCTGCCCTGGGCGCTGGTCACGCCGGCGCTCGGCTGGACGTTGCTGTTCTTCGTGCTGCCCTTCGTCGCCATGGCGGTATCCAGCCTGACGGCGCATGAAGGCGGCGGCTTCACGCTGTCCAACTACAGCCAGTTCTTTGCCAATCCATCTTACTGGCAGGCGATGGTGAACTCGCTACAGGTCACAGCGATCGTCACCATTATCTCGGTGCTGCTTGCCTATCCCTTTGCCTGGATTCTGGCCGAACAGGTGCCGGAGCGCTGGCAGCGGCTGGCGCTGATGCTGGCGGTGCTGCCCTTCTGGACCTCCTATGTCGTGCGCTCCTATTCGTGGCTGCTGGTGCTGGCACAGAACGGCGTCGTCAACCGCGCGTTGACCGGCTCCGGCCTGTTCGGCGAACCGCTGCAACTCGCCAATACGCGTTTGGCCACCATCACCGGCTTCGTGCATTTCTTCGTCATGCTGTTGACGCTGACGATCTTCGCCAATCTGAAGCAGCTCAGCCCCAGCTACCGCAAGGCCGCCGCCGACCTCGGCGCCGGGCCGCTGCGGACTTTCCTGCATGTCGTTCTGCCGCTGACCTTGCCTGGCATCATGGTCGGTGCCTTCCTCACCTTTGTGCTGTGCATCGGCGATTACATCACGCCGCAGATCCTCGGCGGCAACAACGAGCTTTTGATGCCGCAGCTCGTCATGATGCAGATCGGCCGGCGCGGCGACTTTCCGCTCGCCTCGGCGCTGTCGATCATCCTGATGGCGGTGGTCACCATCGCCTATCTCGCCTGCGCCCGCTGGCTGAAGATCGAGCGGGCCTGACCATGCGCGCTTTCATCCGCCTCGTCTCCGGCCTTTACGCCATCGCAATCTACGGCTTCATCTTTCTGCCGGTCGTCGTTCTGGTGCTGTTTTCGCTGCAGGCAACCTCGTTTCCGATCCCGCCCTTCACCGGGCCGTCGCTGCGCTGGTACGAGGCCGTGCTCGCCGACACGCGGCTGACTTCGGCGCTGGTCAATTCGCTGCTGGTGGCGGTCGTCTCCTCGGCTGTCGCCGTCACGCTCGGCTTTCTCTCCGCCTGGGGTTTTGCGCGCTTCGCCTTGCCGGGCTCGGGCCTGATGCGCGGGCTGATCACCTTGCCCTTGACCGTCAGCTATCTCATCATCGGCATGGGGCTGCTGGTGCTGTTCAATTGGGCCGGCGTGCCGAAGTCGCTCACTGCCGCCGGCATCGGCCATGTGGTGATCAACCTGCCGCTCTGCTTTGCCATCATCTACAGCCAGATGGGCGATCACCAGATCAACATCGAGCGCGCCGCGCGCGATCTCGGCGCACCCGAATGGAAGGTGCTGCTTTTGATTACGGTGCCTGTCATGGCACCGGCCATCTTCGCCGGCTTCTTCCTGTCGATGACCTTCTCCTGGGACGAATTCGTCATCTCGTTCCTGCTGACGCGCTTCGACACGACGCTGCCGGTCGAGATCTGGAACCTGCTGCGCTCCGGCCTCAATCCCAAGACCAACGCCGTCGGCTCGCTGGTCTTCGCCGTCTCCATCGTACTGGTGGTATTGTTCGAGCTGATGCTGTTGCGGAGGAAGCCGGCATGAGTGCGCCACTGGTCGATATAAGCTCCGTCTCGCATCGCTTCGGCCAGCTCACCGTGCTGAAGAACGTCTCGCTGACGATCGAGCCGGGCAGCTACACGATCCTGCTCGGGCCATCCGGCTCCGGCAAGACGACGCTTCTGTCCATCCTCGGCGGCTTCGTCACGCCGAGCGAAGGGAAGGTGCTGATCCGCGGCGAGGACTGCACCGCCGTGCCGCCGGCGAAGCGGCCGACGACGACCGTGTTCCAGGATTATGCGCTGTTCCCGCATATGAGCGTCGGCAGCAATGTCGGCTTCGGTCTGCGCATGCAGGGCGTCGATGGCGCAACCCGGGCAGCAAGGGCACGCGAGGCGCTGGCGCTGGTTGGCCTCGCCACTGCCTTCGACAAGAAGCCGCATCAGCTTTCCGGCGGCCAGCGGCAGCGCGTGGCGCTGGCGCGCGCCCTGGTGGTCGAGCCGGCGGTGCTGTTGCTCGACGAGCCGCTCGGCGCGCTCGACCTGAAATTGCGCCGGCAGATGCAGGACGAGTTGAAGGCGATCCAGAAACGCGTCGGCACCGCCTTCATCCACGTCACCCACGACCAGGAAGAGGCGATGGCGCTGGCCGACCATTGCGTGGTGATGAATGACGGGCGCATCGAGGACGAAGGACCGCCCGAGCGCGTCTATGCACGGCCGGCGACGCGCTTTTCCGCGACCTTCATGGGCGAAAGCACGCTGATATCGGGAACGGTGACCGAGGCGAAGAGCGGCAAGATCACCGTCACCACGAAGCTTGGGTCGCTCTCCGTGCCTGGCACATTGCCGGCCGGCTCGACCGTTGCGCTGGCCATCCGGCCGGAGCACCTTGTCCTCGGCGCGGCCGGCGGTGCTGTCGCGCTCGGTACGGCCAATGTCAGCGACGTCGTCTTTCAGGGCAGCTTCAAGCGTGTTCTGGGGACCTCCGCGGCCGACCCGGCGCTGCACTTCATCGCCAAGGTCCCCGCCGTATCGGCCGTCCAGCCGGGCGACGTGGTCGCGGTATCGTGCGATGCTGGCGACATCATCCTGCTTGCGGACTGAACATGAGCACGCTTCCAACCATCGACGCCGGCCACTGGTACGAAACCATCCGCATGGGCGATGGCGTGACGCTGATCCACGAGCCGTGGATCAAGCCGTTCTTCCGCTGCAACATCTGGCATGTGCGCGGCCGCGACCGCGATCTTCTGTTCGACACCGGCCTTGGCCATTTCAGCCTGCGCCGCCACGTGCCGCTGGTCACGGAGCGCAAGCTCATCTGCGTGGCCAGCCACACGCATTTCGATCATATCGGCTGCCATCACGAATTCCCCGACCGCTGCGTGCACCCGGCCGAAGCCGGGATCCTCGCCGACCCGCGCAAGGAATGGACGGTTGCCGACCGCTATGCCACCGACGAGATGTTCGACGGCATGCCGCAAGGCTGGGACACGAAGCGCTACCGGATCCTGCCCGCACCAGCCGACCGGTTGGTCGAGCAAGGCGATATCCTCGATCTCGGCGACCGTGCCTTCGAGGTGATCCACACGCCCGGTCATTCACCCGGCGGCATTGCGCTCTACGAAAACAGGACGGGCATCCTGTTTTCCGGCGACATCATCTATGACGGCCCGCTGATCGACGACGTCTATCACTCCGATATCGACGAATATGTCGAAACGCTACTGCGCATGCGCGATCTCGATGTCTCGGTCGTGCATGGCGGCCATTTCCCGAGCTTCGGGAGAGTCCGCTATCGCCAGCTTGTCGACGAGTATCTCGCGCAAAAGCGCCAGGCCGGCTGCCATCTGCTCGCCCGATAAGCAATAGTATGTGGCGTCAAAGTGCCCTTTGCGGACAGGGCGTTCCGGCCGCGTCGCCGCAGCGTGAGGCGGTGGGCTGCGGTCTAAAACTCTTCTCTTCCGACTGGCGCACCAGTTCCGCGAAAGCCAGGGCAAAACTTGCCAGCATCAGGAAGACGATAATCAAGCGTGCCAGCGGCAATAGATCGGCCTCGACTGGTTAGCCCCCACGCCGCCCATTCACTGCCGGCTAACATGATCGATCCGGCTTTACGAGGGTTTAAGGCGGGCCTTAACCATCACATCATTTTGTCCCGCGACATGATGCGCGAGTGCGCCCTGTTCGGCCGCCATATCAAGACACCTCCCTCCCTTTGCAGAAATGCCCACCCATGCTAACCCGGCGCTGGCGCGGCCCAGCAACCGGTCGCCGCCAATCGATCGCTGCCAATCGGTTGTCGTTGAGAGCCATGAGCAAAACCGCCAACCGTTTCGCCTTCGTCTCATCCGGTACAGCCGACGCCAACGCGGCGCTGGAAAGCCTTTCTGCGCGTTACGGCCAGGCATCCGTCGAAGAGGCTGGGATCGTCGTGGCGCTCGGTGGTGACGGCTTTCTGCTGCAGACCTTGCGTGAGACGATGAGCACGGGAAAGAAGGTCTACGGCATGAACCGTGGCACCATCGGTTTCCTGATGAACGAATACCGCGCCAGCGGCTTGACCGGGCGCATCGCGGCGGCCGTTGCCGAAACGATCCGCCCGCTGGAGATGCAGGCAGTTACGGCGGAGGGCGAGACGATTTCGGCGCTGGCGATCAACGAGGTCGCGCTTTGGCGCCAGTCCTACCAGACCGCCAAGATCCGCATCACCGTGGATGGGCAAGAGCGGCTGGAGGAATTGCACTGCGACGGCGTGATGATTGCGACGCCGGCCGGCTCGACCGCGTACAATCTGTCCGCGCACGGGCCGATCCTGCCGCTCGACGCTCCGCTGCTGGCGCTGACCCCGGTCAGCCCGTTTCGCCCGCGCCGCTGGCGCGGCGCGCTGCTCTCCAACAAGGCGAGCGTGCGTTTCGACATTCTGGAGCCGGAAAAGCGGCCGGTGAACGCCGCCGCCGACCACACCGAGGTCAAGGCGGTGACGACGGTCACGGTAAGGGAATCGCCGACGGCAACGGCGACGCTGCTGTTCGATCCCAACCATTCGTGGAACGAGCGCATTCTCGCCGAACAGTTCAGGTATTAAACGACAAAAGTAAAACCCGGCACGAGGCCGGGTCCAGTGCAACACAAAGTCTCGCCGCAACCGATCCTTACGATTTAGAACTTGTAGTTCAGGCCGACAACTCCGGTGTGTATCCGGACCTTTGCCTCGACATTCTCGCCGCCGTCGACCGTATAATCGCCCTTGCCTAGATCGAAATACTTGTATTCGCCCTTGAGCGACCAGTGATCATTAAAGGCATATTCCAGGCCCGCACCCAGCGTCCAGCCTGCTTTGGTCTTCGTGGTATCGTTCGTCCCGACGGGACCACTGGTGCCAATCTCTATGGTTCCATAGCCGAGACCACCGGTACCGTAAATCAGCAGCCTGTCCATCGTGTAGCCAATTCGACCCCGCAACGAACCGAGCATCTTTACATCGGACTCGCAAGTGTAGGCTGGGTTTGGGCAAGATGTGTCCCCATCGATCTTGGCGGCCGCGATATCCGCCTCGATACCATAGACTATATTTCCGCTCTGGAAATTGTAGCCGGCCTGAACGCCGCCTAGAGCACCGCTGCCATCGTGATCAGCCGTCGCCCCGTTAAGGCTATATTCCCAGTCCACCTTGCTTTTGCCGCCGCCGACATGCGCGCCTAAATAAAAGCCCGTCCAGTTGTATGTTGACGCAACCGGCAACTCCACGACGTCGGCCGCCATCGCCGGCATCAAGGCAAGTGCCACAAATGCGGCAGAGAGAAGAATTTTTTTCATGATGTGGCCCCTCGACTAAGAAAAATGGATGAATCATTCGTGTCAAGGTTTCTGCTCCAACTCAAATCCTAAATGCAATTTTGCCGTGCAATCGGGATGAATGCAGCAAGGCGTTGCTGATCCGCAACACTTGCGCTGGTGCGGAAAAAACTGTTGCCTTCCTGGAAAGTCGGCATCGGCGATGCGGTAACCATCGCGATTAAGGTTACGACTTCACAATCGTGCCAATGCCGCCCGTTTGTGTTGACAAATCGTGGGCTTGCGCCTACCTGCAATACCAATCTTGCAGGCGCGCGGCGCTTGCCGCGACTGCTTATGTTGCGCCCCCGAACCAGCCAAAGACCGCCAAACTTGTCCTCAGACACCCAGATCGCTCAAGAAGCGTTGACCTTCGCAGACCTCGGCCTGTCGCCGAAGGTCCTTTCCGCAGTTACCGATGCCGGCTACACCGAGCCGACGCCGATCCAGGCTGGTGCTATCCCGCACGCCTTGCTCGGCAAGGATGTGCTGGGCATTGCCCAGACCGGCACCGGCAAGACGGCGTCCTTCGTCCTGCCGATGCTCACCCGGCTGGAAAAGGGCCGCGCCCGCGCCCGCATGCCGCGCACGCTGATCCTCGAGCCGACGCGCGAGCTCGCCGCGCAGGTCGAGGAAAACTTCGTCAAATACGGCAAGAACCACAAGCTCAATATCGCGCTGCTGATCGGCGGCGTGTCCTTCGACGAGCAAGACAAGAAGCTCGAGCGCGGCGCCGACGTGCTGATCGCGACGCCAGGCCGCCTGCTCGACCATCGCGAACGCGGCAAGCTCCTGCTCAACGGCGTCGAGATCCTCGTCATCGACGAGGCCGACCGCATGCTCGACATGGGCTTCATCCCCGATATCGAGCGCATCTGCGAAATGATCCCGTTCACCAGGCAAACGCTGTTCTTCTCGGCGACGATGCCACCGGAAATCACCAAGCTCACCGAGAAATTCCTGCACGCGCCGGTGCGCGTCGAAGTGTCGAAGGCAGCATCGGCCGCCACCAACATCACCCAGCGGCTGGTGAAATCCGGCCCGAAACCCTGGGACAAGCGCGAGACGCTGCGCAATCTGATGAAGGCCGAGGATGCCGAGCTGAAGAACGCCATCATCTTCTGCAACCGCAAGGTCGAGGTGTCGGAGCTGTTCCGTTCGCTGCTCAAATATGATTTCGACGCCGGCGCTCTGCACGGCGACATGGACCAGCGCGCGCGCATGCAGATGCTGGCCAATTTCCGTGACGGCAAGCTGCGCTACCTCGTCGCTTCGGACGTCGCGGCGCGCGGCCTCGACATTCCCGACGTCAGCCATGTCTTCAACTACGACGTGCCGATCCACGCCGAGGATTATGTCCACCGCATCGGCCGCACCGGCCGCGCCGGACGCTCCGGCAAATCCTTCACCATCGCGACCAAATCGGACACCAAATACATCGACGCCATCGAACGGCTGATCGGCACCAAGATCGAGTGGCATGACGGCGACCTGTCGACAGTCGTCGCCAGCGAGGGCGGCGAGGACGAGGCCCCGCGCCGTGGCCGTGGTGCGCCACGCCGCGCCGGGCGTAAGGACGACGCCAAGGACAGGGGCGAGCGCAAGCCGCGTGAACGCCACGCCAAGCGCAGCGAAGAAGCAGCGCCGGAAGCGGTTAGCGAGGAACAGCCGGTCGTGGCCGAAGCCGCCGTCGCCGATATTGGCGAGCGGCGTACCCGCAAGGAGGCGATCCGCTCGGAAAACAGCGAGCGCCAGGCTTCACCTGAACGGAAGGCTTCGCCCGATCGCAACGAACGGCGTGCGCCCGAACGCGGCGACACCAGGCCGCAGCGCGAGCGCCCTGCCCGCCAGCGCCAGGAAGACAATGACGCGACCGTCGGCTTCGGCGACGACATGCCGGCCTTCATGCGGATCGTCGCCAAGGTCTGATATCCAGCTTGCGCGTCCCATGGCCGCGCGAAGCGTTGCCGCCAGTCAGTCCGGCAGCCCCGCCTTGCGAAGGCCTTCGATATATCTGCTGCGATCGTCCGGTCGATAAAACGGCGGCAGCACCTCGGCGAGATTCGAGAGCCGCAGCGAGGGATCGACCTCGCAGACCCGGGCCATAGTCTGCTGCGCTTCCGACAGGCGTCCCGCCAGGGCATGACTCGCCGCCACTACACGCATCGCGCTCACGTAGTTCGGTTGGTACCGTAGCGACTTTCCCGCCCAAGCGGCGGCGTCATCGTAGTGGCCGGCACAAAAATGAGCGAGCCCGGTGTTGAATTGCCAAGCGAACAGACGTGGATCCAATGGGCTTAGGCGCATGGCAAGCGCGGCGTGCTCGACGGCCTTGCCTGGCTCGCCAAAGCAAGCCTTGACCCAGCTGCTTAGGCCCCACGCGGCCGCTAGATTCGGGTTGAGAACGAGCGCGCGATCGATGCAAGCCGCACTGTCGTCAAGGTCGCCACCTACGTAGCCGAGGACGTATCCACCGAAGGAAAGCGCAATCGCATCGTCCCTTCCGAGTTCGACCGCTCTCCTGGCCAGTCGAGTAGCCTCGGCATTCTCTTTCGCGCGGTCGACCATCCAGCCGTTGCTTTTTCGGGTGGCGTAGCACCGCGCCGCCCGCGCATAGGCTGCGGCAAACTCCGGGTCACGGTCGATCGCTTTCATGAAGAGGCGCAAGGCATCGTCGATGGCCGATCTACTAGTGATCGTCCGGTCAAAGGCCGCCAGCCCGCGGAGGTAGTAATCATAAGCGTCGAGGCTTTCTGTCGGCTTGCGTTTGGCACGCTCGATCTCAGCCTCCTCCATTTTCGGTGTGATTGCGCCGACAATACTCGAGGCGACCTGGTCCTGCAGATCGAAGACTTCGGCGAGCATCCCGTCAAAACGGTCGGCCCAGAGATAGGCCTCCGTCGAGGTGTCGATGAGCTGCCCGGCGATGCGCAGGCGGTCGCCCGCCCGGCGAACACTTCCCTCGACCACATAGCGCACGCCCAGCTCACGCCCGACCTGCTTTATGTCTATGGACCGTCCCCTGTAGGTGAAGCTCGAATTCCGTGCGACTACGAACAGGTGACGAAAGTGAGCCAAGGCGGTGACAATGTCTTCCACCATGCCGTCGGCAAAATATTCCTGCTCGATATCACCGCTTAGGTTCTGAAACGGCAGCACCGCAATCGATGGCTGGTCGTCGCGCCTCGTCGGGACTGCCAGAACCGGCGCCAGTGATGCGGCGCCAGAGCTTGGCTCCGGCCGCTGATGTTCAGGTCGTTCACGGGACTGCAGGGAAGCCGCCAGCGAGCTTGTCTGCTCTTCAGGCTCGGCGTTCAGATGTTTCCTTAAAGCTGCCCGACACAGCTCGAACTGACGCAAGGCGGCGTTTTCGTGGCCTCGATGAGCGTGGATGCGGATAAGCGCCCGATGGGCTGCCTCCGCCGTCGGATCCGAGGCGAGCAATCTCTCCGCGAGCCCTTCGCAGGCCGTCTCTTCGGCTGAGCCGGGTGCGGGCAGCGCCAGGCTCAGCCGGTCGACCAATTGCAGCGCCTTGCGCTGATACTTGCTCAGATACGGTCCAAACCACTCGTCCAGTTCGTCAGGGATGGCTTGCCCGGCAAGCAGCTCGCCGCGGTAGAGATCGGCGGCGAAGGCGAGATCGGCGGTTCGGCCCTGCTCCAATTTCCTGTCGAAGATCGAGATGTCCGCCTCATCCGGACCGGCAATCAGCGCAACGGTTTCCTGATCCCCATAGATGTAGACGGCTGCATCCGAGCTGGCGGGGAACGTGCGCCTGATGTCGACCAGCGCTTGCCGCAAACTATTGCGGGCCTGCCCGTTGCTTCGCCCCGGCCAAAAGGCTTCGGAAAGCTGCTCGCGACCATGGCCGCGGCGGCCCGCGAGAACCAGAGCAGCAAAAAGGAGCGAAGTCTTGCGTGTGGCGAACCGGACAGGCCGATGCTCCGGGGAAGTAACCGCCAGGCCACCAAGCAACCGGATGCGCACAAATCGTCTCCAGGCTTCTATGCAGCGACAGAATAGCATCTCGGCGGATCGATTTAACACCGATTTAACGGCGGATCGCCGGACTTCTCCCAGTTGTTCACGCACAGCCGAACAGCCCGAAAACCCCTGCGTGGCACGCTCCCATCCGCAAACTCGAAATGGGAGACCAAAACAATGGCTCACACGGCAACTCGCGCTGCCCGCAGCATGTCCAAACGCTTGCTTGGGTCTAGCCTGAAAGGCGCAGCAATGATGATCGCTGCCTTCACGGGATGGCGGCGGACCGTCGCGAGACGCAGAGCACTGGCAGATCTGACGACCGAACAGCTGAAGGACATCGGTCATTCGGAGGTTCATCAACCCGCACTCGATGCCGCCACGGCTGTTCTCATCACGAACTTGATGTCGATGAGGTAAGATCGGCGTTGAGTTTGGTCTGCGCCTAAAGGTTCTTGAGTTCCAGGCGGGATGCCAACAGGTCCAGAAAAGCGCGGACTTTGGCCGAGGATGATCTGCCTTCCGGCCACACGGCGTGTATCGGCACCGGCACTGGCTCGAAGTCGGTCAGAGCCAGCTCCAGGCAGCCGTCGTCCACCAAGTGTTTTACCTGCCAAAGCGGCGAGTAGCCCAATCCCAATCCGTGAACCGCGGCTGCATAGATCGATATCATCAAATTCGACCGGAAGGTGCCCGCGACCTTCACCGGCCGGGGCTTGCCTTCAATCTGAAACACCCATTCGCCTGGGCGGCCGTCGACGGTTCGTACGATGCATTCATGCTCACGCAATTCGAGCGGATGGGCCGGTCGGCCGTGTTGCTGGAAGTAGGCAGGTGCGCCGAACACCACGCGTCGCAGCGCGCCCAGGCGCTTCGCACGTAAATTGGAATCCGGCAAATTGCCGATTCTTACCGCCAGATCGAGACCCTCGGCATCAAGATCGACAAATTCATCGGAAAGCTTGAGGTCAACCTCGACCCGGGGATATGTCCGCATGTAGTCGGCGATAACCGGCACGAGGAAGTCCGGGCCGAACAAAACAGGGGCACTCACACGCAGGATGCCCGATGGCTCCGACCGTCGATTGGCCGCCTGAAGCCTGGCTTCGTTAATTTCCTCGACGGCGGGTTTGATGCGCTGGAAAAAGGCCGCTCCGGCTTCGCTCGGCCTCGAGCGGCGTGTCGTCCTGTGCAGAAGCTCGACCCCGATTGATTCCTCCAATGTCGCCAGGGACCGGCTGACCGACTGCAGCGAGCGGTTCAGCCGGCGCGCGGCAGCCGTCAGGCTGCCATGCTCGACAATGGCAATGAAGGCTTCGAAATCATCTATCCGGCTCATCGCTCATTCTCCCGAAAATCGGGAGAAACTATCGCAAATTCAGATTAATTGTAACGCAGTTCGCTAGATTTTATCTTCCCTGCACAGGCCGAAAGGCAGACTCGAGGGAAGGAGATCGTCATGCGAACGTCCAGTCCAACCATCCTGGTCGTAGGCGCCGCAGGCCGCGTTGCCGGTTTGGTAGTGCCTGAACTCGTCGGCCGCAATGCCAGGATTCGGGCGCTTGTTCGTGACGCCGCGAGTGCCGAAAAAGCCCGGAAAGCCGGCGCATCCGAGATCGCGATCGGAGATCTGCGCAACCATCAGAGCCTTGAGCAGGCCGTGAAAGGTGTCGACGGTGTCTTTCACATCGGACCGGCCTTTGCTCCCGACGAAGCCGCCATGGGGGTTGCCATGGTTGAGGCGGCGGCGCGAGCAGGCGTTCGAAAGTTCGTCTTTTCGTCGGTGATCCAGCCGACCAATACGAGGCTGGAAAACCATGCAAGCAAGGTACCCGTCGAAGCTGCCCTCTATTCGACGAACATGGAATACACCATTCTGCACCCGGCCAATTTCATGCAAAATATTGCGGGGGCCTGGCCGTCCGTCGTCGAGCACGGCGTTTTCGCCGAGCCGTTTCCAAGGACGGCGAAGCTCGCCCGCGTCGACTATCGCGATGTGGCTGAAGTGGCGGCAATCGCATTGACCGAAGCACGTTTGTCCTATGCGACCCTCGAGCTGTGCGCCGACGGTATGCACAGCCGCGAAGAGGTCGTCGCCATGATGAGCGAAGCGCTTGGCCGGCCGGTTTCGGCGGGCGAGCCGACATTTAAGGACTGGGCGGCGAAGGCCCGCCTTCCCTATACCGACCGGCAATTGCAGATGCTGGCCAAGGTACACAGCCACTACGCCAAATACGGCCTCGGCGGGAACAGCCTGACGTTGCGTGCCGTGCTTGGCCGCGAGCCGCGTTCGCTGCGAAGCTTCATTCGGGAATTGGCGCTGCAGACGGCATATGCCGCCTGATCGTCCTCACAATAACGCCTATGCATATTTCTGATTAGGAGATTTCGATGCAAGCATCACCGGACCGAGCCTTCAAGTTGAGAAAGCTGCCGCCCTCCTACGGCGCGGTGGTGATGCCGCTGGTTCTTTCGATTCTGATGTCCTCGATTGTCTCGGCGGTTTCGACGGCAATCGGCGCAGGCTGGACGAACGGGTTTATAGCAGCCTGGAGCTATGCATGGGGCGCTTCATGGCTTGTCGCGTTTCCCAGTCTGCTGATTGTGCTTCCGATCGTGCGCCGGATCGTTGCCGCGATTGTCGATCAGCCGGCCCGGTCCTGACATCACGAACGAAGGGTGCCGGCGGCCAGAGGGCCGGCATAGCCATTAGAGCGGCCCCTTGCGGGGCCGCTGCCGGTTCGTGCGCTTGCCTCAGGTAAGCGGCGACAGCTGTATCTCGACGCGGCGGTTCTGAGCCCGGCCGGCAGCGGTCGCGTTGGAGGCGATCGGACGCGTCTTGCCGAAGCCGGTGACGGCGAAGCGGCGGGAATCGACGCCCTGTCCGGACAGATAGTTGGCGACCGCCAAAGCACGGCGCTGCGAAAGGTCGAAATTGTGCTCGTCGCTGCCGGTCGAGTCGGTGTGGCCGAACACGTCGACCGTGGTCTGGCGGAACTTTTTCAGCACAAGGGCCACTGAATTCAGCACCGGATAGAAACCGGCCTTCACCGCGTCCTGGTCGACGTTGAAGGTAATGTCGGACGGCATATTGAGGATGATCTGGTCGCCGGTGCGGGTGACGCTGACGCCGGTGCCCTGAAGCTGTCGGCGCAGTTCGGCCTCGTTCTGGTCCATGGTGGCACCGATGGCACCGCCGGCAAGCGCGCCGATGCCCGCGCCGATCAGCGCGTTGCGGCGGTCGTTACCGCCGGCAAGCATGCCGAGCCCGGCACCCGCCAAAGCACCGAGACCGGCGCCGGCAGCGGTGTTGGAAACCTTCTGTTCCCCGGTGTAGGGATCGGTGGTGCATGCGCTCACGAGCACAGCCGTCGCCACGACGGCGAGCACAATCTTTTTCATACGGTGGTCCCTCTCCATTCCACGGCCGCGCAACGGCGCACCGCATCAGCCCTTCCAGCGACTTGTAACATGAAATGCGGCGAAAAGCGGACCAGCAAAAGCCGTTGCCGCGGCTTTCCCCGGCTCAATTCCACACGCCTGCAGCGGCTCGCGCGACCACCGCAATTCGATCGGCTACCAGAGATTCTTGCCGTCGATGACCACCACTTCGACCGTGTCGAGATCGAAATCGTCGAACAGCCGCGAGTTCACGCTGATCTTCGGATTGTCGAAATTCGGCTCGCCTGTCGACCAGTCCGGCGTCTCGGTGAAGGTGCCACAGCCGCAGGTGGCGCAAAAACCGTGTTTTATGGTTTTCGATCCCCACAGGTAGAACGAGACATTCTCCGGCGAGCTGGTGAGTCTGAATTGCGATGGGGTGTAATAGGCCCACAACGAACCGCGTTTCGAACAGAAGGAACAGGTGCATCGCGTCACCGTCTGCGGCGCTTGCGAAACCTCGAACGTCGTCGCCTTGCAGTGGCAGCTTGCCTTGATGGTCATGAATTGGTCCCTCACAATGCCGCCGCCCCGTACGGCAAAGGCAGCATAAAGAAGCGCTCCTGACAACTGCCAGTCAGCAGGCCTGTGAGCCTGCGATAGGCAGGTTAAAAGTGCTGGAGTGCCGATCGAAGGCTCATCGAGCCAAAGCCGGCGCACCTTCGGGTCAGCCCGTCGGCAAGCTTTGGGCGTCATGCGCTAATAGGACGATGGCGGCACGAACAGGCAGATGGTCTTTCCGTCATTGGCACCGGCAACGGAGCACCAATGATATTCGCCGTCGGGCGAATTCTTGATCCGCTTGTCGCTATAGGCCACGACCTCCCCGGTTCCTTTGATGACATAGCCCTCCGGACGTTCGCTGATCGATGTCTGAGAGACCTCGCGGCAATCATAGCCCGAGCAGCAGGAGAACGGATAGCTCCAGCCTTGCGGCATGGCCGCGGTCGGTTTGGCATCATGCGCCAGAGCAGGCGCCGCAAATGGAATGGCGGCAGCAATCAAAACCACTGCCGCGACAAGTGAATTCAGGAGTCGGCGCGCCGTGCGGGCGACTGGGGCCGGTCTGGTTGTGAGAGCAAGCATGAGCGCAGTTCCTATCAACGGTTGTCAAGCATCTCGCTTGCCCGTTCCCGGAACGTGTCTTCCCAGTGGCCGGATCGTCAGGTCGCAGATACGCCGCGTCCGGCCATAAATGCTTTTTTCCTCCCCAGCGCATGAATGCTGGGCTGATTCCTTGGTTGGCGCAAGCAATTGCTGTCGCAACCGAACGCCGACCTCTGCAGTCGGAACCAACCTGCCGCCCTGATTGACGAAACCTGGTCAAGCCCGGCAACGGGATCGCCAATAACGGGATTTGGCTCGCGCTGGTTCCAGGCTTGGCACCGGCGGCCCGCGACATCCGCGTCAAAAGCGGAAATCGATCTTGAAGAATCCGATGAAAAACAAAGTTGTAGAACGACAGGTAAGTGCGAATTGAGAGCTCGTCACTCTCGCGCGGTGGCCGTAACGCTCGCGTGATGAACCCACGTTCCTGCCGGATTGGTGCCCGGCGCCTCAGTCGATATCGGCCACCGTTTCGCCGGCGCCACCTTCGATCCGCTGCGACAGCGAGGCTTCCATGAAATCGTCGAGGTCGCCGTCGAGCACGCTCGACGGGCTGGTGCTCTCGACGCCGGTGCGCAGATCTTTCACCAGCTGATAGGGCTGCAGCACGTAGGACCGTATCTGGTGGCCCCAGCCAATATCGCTCTTCGACGCTTCGGTGGCGTTCGCCACCGCTTCGCGCTTCTTCAGCTCTTCCTCGTAAAGCCGCGAGCGCAGCATTTCCCAGGCCTTGGCCTTGTTCTTGTGCTGGGAGCGCTCGGCCTGGCAGGCAACCGCGATGCCGGTGGCGAGATGGGTTATGCGCACCGCCGAATCGGTGGTGTTGACGTGCTGGCCGCCCGATCCCGACGACCGATACGTGTCGATGCGGACGTCGGATTCGGAAACGTCGATGTCGATCGTATCGTCGATGACGGGATAGACCCAGACGCTGGCGAAGGAGGTGTGGCGGCGCGCATTGCTGTCATAGGGCGAAATCCGCACGAGACGATGCACGCCCGATTCCGTCTTCAGCCAGCCATAGGCGTTGTGGCCCTTGATCAGCAGCGTGGCGGACTTGATACCGGCTTCTTCGCCGTCATGCACTTCAAGCACCTCGACCTTGAAGCGGCGCCGCTCGGCCCAGCGCGTATACATGCGCAGAAGCATCGAGGCCCAGTCCTGGCTTTCGGTGCCGCCGGCGCCGGCATGGACTTCCAGATAGCTATCGTTGGCGTCAGCCTCGCCCGACAGCAGCGTTTCGATCTGGCGCGCCTTGGCCTCGCCGCGCATCGAGCGGATCGCCGCTTCGGCCTCCGCGATGACGCCCTCGTCGCCCTCTTCCTCGCCAAGCTCGATGAGGCCGATATTGTCTTCCAGGGCCTGGGTGAGGCCTTTGACCGCGGCAATGCCTTCCTCGAGGCCCTGACGCTCGCGCATCAGCTTTTGCGCTTCCAGCGGCTCGTTCCAGAGGCTCGAATCCTCGGCACGGACGTTCAGGTACTCAAGCCGCTTTATGGCTTGGTCCCAGTCAAAGATGCCTCCTCAGCAGGGTGATTGCCTGCCTGATCTCGTCGACAATGTTTTGCGTTTCCGCGCGCATGGCTGGCTGTTATGTCCTGTTGCTGGATGGCGGTTTGGTGGCGCGATACATAGGGACGGCACGGTCTCCTGTAAAGCGCCGGCCCCTTTATGTACCGGCCTCCGTAAAGCGGAATGGACCGGCTCGACCATCATCGTCAAGCCGGTCCGACCCGATGCAGCGATTATCAGTAGAGCCCGCCGCCGCCCGACTGGATGGCCTGGTTGGCCTGCGGCGACAGCGCCCCGCCGGTGGCGTTGGAGCCGTCCGCACCCATGCCGATCACCCAATAGCTGTCGGCGGGACCGGTACCCGGCTTGAAGGCTTCGATGATGGTTCCGGCGTCGCCCGCGTTGGCTCGCATGCCGGTCTTGCGATTGATCGCAATCAGCTTCATGCCTTCCGGAACCTTGAAGTCGACATTGGGCGTGCCGTCCAGCGCCACGCGCATGAAATCCTTGAAGATCGGCGCGGCAAGGCCGCCGCCGGTCGCGCCCTTGCCAAGGCCTTTCGGCTGATCGTAGCCCATATAAAGGCCGACAACGAGGTTCGGCGTATAGCCGATGAACCAGGCATCCTTTTCGTCATTGGTCGTTCCGGTCTTGCCGGCGATGTGACGGCCGAGCTCGTTGATGGTGGCGCCGGTGCCGCGTTGCACGACGCCCTCCATCATCGATGTGATCTGGTAGGCGGTCATCGGATCGAGCACCTGCTCGGAATTGTCGACCAGCTCGGGCTCTGGCTGGTTCTGCCACTCGGCGGCGTTGCAGTTCGAGCAGCCGCGTTCGTCCTGCCTAAAGACGGTCTTGCCGTAGCGGTCCTGGATGCGGTCGATCAGCGACGGCTTGATCGACTTGCCGCCATTGGCCATGATCGAATAGGCCGACACCATGCGCATCACCGTAGTCTCGCCTGATCCCAGCGCCATCGGCAGATACGGCGCCAGATGGTCGTAGACGCCGAAACGCTCGGCATACTCCACGACCAGCTTCATGCCCATGTCGTTGGCAAGCCGCACCGTCATCAGATTGCGCGATTTCTCGATACCGGAGCGCAAGGTCGCCGGGCCGGCAACCGTTCCGTCGTAATTCTTGGGCGTCCAGGTCGTGTTGCCGCTCTGGATGGTGATCGGCCCGTCCATGATCACGGAGGCGGGCGTATAGCCATTGTCGAGGGCGGCCGAATAGACGATCGGCTTGAACGACGATCCGGGCTGGCGCATGGCCTGCGTCGCCCGGTTGAACTCCGACTGCGCGTAGGAGAAACCGCCGACCATGGCCAGGACGCGTCCGGTATGCGGATCCATGGCGATCAGGCCGCCTTCCACTTCGGGAACCTGGCGCAAGCTGTAGCTGTTGTCCGAGCCCTCGTTCTTCTGCACGAAAATCACGTCGCCCGGCTTCAGCACGTCGGCCGGCGACTTCGCCTTGACGGTCCTGCCACCGACGACGTGGCGCATGGCGAAGCTCATGTCTTCCTTGCTGACGGTGCCTTCGACGCGGTCCTTCACGATATCACCGGAGATCTGGCGCGTCGGCTGCAGGCCGATGGACAGGCCGGTGGCAGAGCTGTCGAGCACGACGGCGAGCGACCATTCCGGCACGTCCTCCAATCGCTTGACGTTGCCCAGCGGCACGCCCCAGTCGCCGGAAATGTCAATGCTCGTGACCGGCCCGCGGTAGCCGCGCAACGTGTCGAACTTCATGAGACCGTTCTGCATGGCCTTGCGGGCAATCAGCTGCATCTTCGGATCGAGCGTCGTGCGGACGGAAAGGCCGCCTTCGTAGAGCGCATTCTCGCCATAGCGCGCGATGATCTGGCGACGCACTTCCTCGGTGAAATACTCCCCGGCGAAGAGATAGTTGCCGGTGCGGCGCGGCGTGACGCCGAGCGGCTCGGCCTTGGCCTTCTCGCCTTCTTCATGCGTGACGTAGCCGTTCTCGACCATCTGGTCGATGACCCAGTTGCGGCGCTCCAAGGCCCGATCGGCATGCTTGAAGGGATGGTAGTTGTTCGGCCCCTTTGGCAGGGAGGCGAGATAGGCGGCTTCGGCCACGGTGAGCTCGTTCACCGATTTGTCGAAATAGGTGAGTGCAGCACCGGCGACGCCATAGGCGCCGAAGCCGAAGAAAATTTCGTTGAGATAGAGCTCGAGAATGCGATCCTTCGAATAGGCCTGCTCGATGCGGAAGGCGAGGATCATCTCCTTGATCTTACGCTCGTAGGTCTGATCTGAAGACAACAGGAAGTTTTTCGCCACCTGCTGGGTAATCGTCGAGGCGCCGACCTGGCGCTTTCCCGAGCCAACATTCTGCAGGTTGACGACAATGGCGCGGCCAAGGCCGGTCACGTCGATGCCGGGGTGATTGTAAAAATTCTTGTCCTCGGCCGACAGGAAGGCCGCCTTGACACGATCCGGGATCGCCTGAATCGGCAGATAAAGCCGCCGCTCACGCGCATATTCGGCCATCAGCGCGCCATCCGACGCGTGGATGCGGGTCGTCACCGGCGGCTCGTATTTGGCCAGCACCTCGTAATCGGGCAGGTCCTTCGACAAATGGCCGATATAAATCGCCACGCCCGCCGCGACCAAAAGGGCCAGCGTCGTGCCGATGCCGAAGAAATAGCCAATGAGACGAATCATACCCGCTCCAGTCCTTGGTTCGGGAATTTCCTAAACGAAGCCGCCCTTCACGCAAGCTTTCGGGACGATCCCAAACCGTAATCGCAAAATCCATGTCGCGACCATGTGGGCAAAATACGGCAGCGCGGGATTTCGGTTTCGAATGCCGGAAATAAAAGCACAGGGGTGTTGTCGCCGTGCAACGCTGCTTCAGGTTGTGGCGCCGGTAGGCATTTCAGCCTCCGGCCCCCGTTCCGCTTCTGGCCGAAGCAAACAGGGCAACGGCATTGGTTATGCTCTGGGTCGCCTTGTTGCGCCAATCGGCGCTGAGCAACTGCGCTTCGTCCTTGGCGTTCGACAGATAGCCGAGTTCGACCAGCACGGATGGAACGTCCGGCGCCTTCAGCACCTTGAAGCCGGCAGAACGCTGCGGGTTGTTGATCAGACCGACGCTGGTGGAAAGCTGGCCGACGAGAGTATGGGCGAAGCTCATCGAAAAATTATGCGTCTCGCGGCGGATCAGGTCGATCAGGATATCGGTCACTTCCTTGCTGTCGTCCTTGATCTCCATGCCGGCGAACTGGTCGGAAAGATTTTCACGGTCGGCAAGCGCCTGCGCCTCGGGATCGGAAGCCTTGTCGGACACGGTGTAGACGGTTGCACCGCGAATGCCCTTGAGGCTGATCGTGTCCGCATGGATCGAGATGAGCAGGTCGGCCTCATGCTGGCGGGCAATGCGCACGCGGTCGTCGAGCCGCAGGAACTCGTCCGTTTCGCGCGTCAGGAACACGTCGTATTTGCCGCTGGCGGCGAGCTTGTCGCGCAGTTCCATGGCAAAGGCGAGCGTCACGTTCTTTTCGACCGTACCGTTCAGGCCCTCGGCACCGCCGTCGATGCCGCCATGGCCGGGATCGACGACGACGGTGAAACGATGGCCCGGATTGGAGACCGGCCCGGTACCGACCCTGCCGGCCTTGTCGGCGGAGACCGTCGAGCCGGTCGTCAGCGCCTGATTGGCGAGCGCAGCGTCGAATTCTCGCTGCGACGCCGCCGACATGTCGATGGCGATGCGGTAGCCGTTGCCGTCACCGTTCTTGAGCACGTCGAGATTGTCAACGGCGAACGGTCCCTTGCCGGTGAGAATCAGCCGCGATTTCCCCTCGCCGAGCTCGCCGTAACGCACTGCGCGGACAAGCCCGCGCGGCTTTACATCCTTGGCATTGAGAGCGAATCTCGTGGCCGGCAGATCGATGACCAGGCGATCGGGGCCGCGCAGCAGGAACCATTTGATGTCGGGCTCGCGGTCGAAATTGATGACGATGCGCATCTTGGTAGCATCGCCGGCCATCTTGTAGCTCGTGGCACCAAGCGGTGCGTCGGCAGCACGCGAAAGCGGCGAAAAGACCAGCCAAGCCAGGATCAGCGACGGCAGCCAGACCGTGCGGAAGAACCAGCCTCCATGATGACGGCCCTTGTCTGCGAAGCCTGCCAGTCCCATCTTTCTACCAGTCGCTCCCGTTTGGCGTCATGTCCGACCGCTTGTCGAAGGGCCCTGTTGCTTGTCAAAGGGCCGGCAGGCCGCGAACTCGATTAACGATTGGTATCCAGAGAAGGTTAACCAAGCCTTTTCATGGAAGGCTTGGGACCTGTGCTTCCGCAGCGGAACGGCTTTTTGCCGGCATCGGGAATCGGGGTTGCCTTCCAACCCGCCAAATCATAAAAGCGATGGTGGATCACTGCAATCCTGGAACCGTCCTCCTCCGCAGCTTCCTGCTACAGGTCAGACGCAAGACGGCTCCTTTCGCTTCAGGCGAAGAAGGCATCGGTGATCGCGACGATTTTCGCAGGCGTGCTCCCGTGGCGGGGGAATCGCCTGCGTGAGCAAAACGGCCGGGATTGTCCCGTGCCGGCTCTGTATGAGCAAACAAGCTGGTCCGGTTTTTCCCGGGCTTTGGTTCAAAAGGTTCTGCTGGTGACGATGGCTTCAAGCGCAATCATGGAAAGGTCCGCAACAAACCGCGCCACTACGGCTGCGGGCGGCACCGCCATGGCGCTCAGGCAGCGGCCGGCGGACGTTCAATTGTCCGGCACTCATGTTCCAGGTCCACGGCAGCGGGCATTGCCCCGCAAGCTGCGGCCGACGGCTGCCGGGAGGAAACGAAATAATGCCCAACAAAATGCTGATAGACGCCTCCCACCCGGAGGAAACACGCGTTGTCGTCGTTCGCGGTAACCGAATTGAAGAATTCGACTTTGAATCCCAGGACAAGAAGCAGCTCAAAGGAAATATCTATCTCGCCCGCGTAACGCGCGTCGAACCTTCCCTCCAGGCAGCCTTTGTCGAATATGGCGGCAACCGTCACGGTTTCCTCGCCTTCAGTGAAATACATCCCGACTACTACCAGATTCCGGTCGCCGACCGTCAGGCGCTGCTGCGTGCGGAAGCACAGGAAGCCCAGGACGAAGAGGACGAGGAAGCCGCCGAAGGCGAGGACCGCCAGAGCCGCGACCGTGGCAAGCGCGGACGCCGGCGCGGCGGCAAGAGCCGTGACCGCGGCGAGCACAGGCACGAGGCAGGCGCGTCCGACGGCGAGAACGGCGAAGGTGCCGTCGCAGAAAAGCTGGATGCCGCTACCGACAATGACGAAACCATGTCCGACGTTGCTGGACAGAGCGAGGGTGCCGCCGGACAGAGCGATGAAGTCGCCGATCGCGGCGAGACCGAGCCGTCCGAAGGCGGTTCCAGTTCCATCGCTGCCAGCGTCGATGCCGACCTAATCTCGGAAGCCGTCCCGCAAGTCGAGCTAAGCGGGGCCGAGACAAGCGGCGAGGCAACCTCCGAAGACAATGATCGCGGCATGCTGGAAGAGGTGCAATCCTCGCATTCGGACGATCACGAGGTCGAATCGGTCGGCGCCGAAGACGCGCTGGAAGAAGTGCGCAACCGCCGCAAGCCGGTGCGCCGCCAGTACAAGATCCAGGAAGTGATCAAGCGCCGGCAGATCCTGCTGGTGCAGGTCGTCAAGGAAGAGCGCGGCAACAAGGGCGCGGCGCTGACCACCTATCTGTCGCTGGCCGGCCGCTATTCGGTGCTGATGCCGAACACGGCGCGCGGCGGCGGCATTTCGCGCAAGATCACCAATGCGCAGGACCGCAAGCGGCTGAAGGAAGTGGTCGCCGATCTCGAAGTGCCGCAGGGCATGGGTGTCATCCTGCGTACGGCCGGCGAAAGCCGCACCAAGGCAGAGATCAAGCGCGACTACGAATATTTGATGCGGCTTTGGGAAAACGTCCGCAATCTGACGCTGCAATCCACGGCCCCTGCCCTGGTTTACGAGGAAGGCAGCCTGATCAAGCGCTCGGTGCGCGACCTTTACAACAAGGATATCGACGAGATCCTGGTTTCCGGCGAAGAAGGCTACCGCGAGGCCAAGGACTTCATGCGCATGCTGATGCCGAGCCACGCCAAGGTGGTTCAGCCGTTCCGCGACACGACGCCGATCTTTGTGCGCAACGGCATCGAAGCGCAGCTCGACCGCATGCTGCAGCCGCAGGTGACGCTGAAGAGCGGCGGCTACATCATCATCAACCAGACGGAAGCGCTGGTCGCCATCGACGTCAATTCGGGCCGTTCCACCAAGGAGCACTCGATCGAGGACACCGCACTTCACACCAATCTGGAAGCTGCCGAGGAAGTCGCCCGGCAGTTGAGGCTGCGCGATCTCGCCGGCCTCATCGTCATCGACTTCATCGACATGGAGGAGAACCGCAACAACCGCTCCGTCGAGAAGCGGCTGAAGGATCACCTCAAGAACGATCGTGCCCGCATCCAGGTCGGCCGCATCTCGCATTTCGGCCTGATGGAGATGTCGCGCCAGCGCATCCGTGCCAGCGTGCTGGAATCGACGATGAAGCCTTGCCCGCATTGCGGCGGCACCGGCCATGTGCGCTCCGATTCGTCGGTCGCGCTGATGGTGGTGCGGGCAATCGAGGAATTCCTGCTCAAGGATTCGCGCAGCCACATCACGGTGCGGACGCCGGCAGCGACCGCACTCTATGTGCTCAATCACAAGCGCGGCACGCTGGTGGAATTCGAGCACCGCTTCGGTGTCACCATCACCATCGAAGCCGATGATACGGTCGGTGCACAACACTATGCCATCTTCCGCGGTGCGCTGGCCGAAAAGCCGGAAGGCTTCGTCGAGGCGCGCACCTTCCCGGCCTATGTCGAGCCGGAAGAACCCGAGGACGAGATCGTCATCGAGGAGGAAGACGAGGCACCGGTGCAGGCCCAGCAGCCACGCCTTGCGCAGCAGCCGCAGCAGCCAAGGTCCGGCGAGGACGGCGAAGGCCGCGATCGCAAGCGCCGCAAGCGCCGCAGACGGCGGGGCGGCAAGGATCGTGAACACGGGGATCGTGAACACGGGGATCGTGACCACCGGGACCGCGAACATGGCGCTGCTGTGGAAGGTGCTTCCGTTTCGGCGCCGACAGACGATGCGTTGGTAGCCGCCGGCGACCAAGGCGCCGAAGCGGGCCGTGAAGCGCCGGCCGGTGTTGCCGAAACGGCGGAAGCGGCGGACGACGGTCACGGCAAGAAGCGCCGGCGCGGCAAGCGCGGCGGCAAGCGCAATCGCCGTGAAGACGGCGAGGACAGCGTCGAAGCCAGCGCCGGCGAGCCAGCCGCCATGACGGAAGGTGCCGTGTCGGAAGCAGAGCCCGTGACCGGCGAACCGGAAGGTGCCCCGCCGGCCGAAGAGCTTGCGGTGCTTGCTCCGGCGAACGACGACATGCCGAGCGCCGAAAAGCCGAAGAAGCCGCGCCGCGCCGCCAAGCCGAAGAAGGTTGCGGCGGAAGCAGTTGCCGAGATTGCGGGCGCCGAGACATCGGCTGCCGAGGCCGCCTCAGTGGCTTCCGGCGAGACCCCCGCGCCGGTGTCGCCGGAGACCGAAGTGGCGGCTGCCGAGGAAACGCCGAAGGTCCGGCCGTCGCGGCGCAAGCCCGTACCGGTGGATGCTCCGGTCGTCCCGGTCGTCTCCTCGATCGTTCCCGACGAGGCAAAGACCGAGGAAGCAAAGGCCGAAGACAAGCCAAAGCGTGCCGGCTGGTGGCAGCGGAAGGGTTTTTTCTAAGCCTTTCCGTGCATTAGCCAGACTTTCTGATTAGAAAAGTCCCGCGTCGCCGATCGGCTGCGCGGGATTTTTTTGCCCCAATTGCAGGCGACGACACTATGGTGCGAAGATCGACCAGTTCATTATCTTCGCCAGTTTTTCCAGCGCGATCGAGCCCAGCCTGGAATTGCCGTTGGCATTGAGGCCAGGCGACCAGACGGCAAGCGAGGCGACGCCCGGCACGATTCCCAATATACCGCCGCCAACGCCGCTCTTGCCGGGAATGCCGACGCGGAAAGCGAAGTCGCCGGAGCCGTCATAGTGGCCGCAGGTCAGCATCATCGCGCCGATGCGGCGCGCGCGCTCTGCCGAGACGACGGAATGCCCGGTCGCCGGGTTCTTGCCGCCATTGGCGAGGAAGCGGCCGGCCAGGGCCAGTTGCCGGCAGCTCATGGCGATAGCGCAATGGTGAAAGTAAACGCCCAGCGCCAGTTCCGGCGCATGGTGGAGATTGCCGAACGATTTCATGTAATTGGCAAGCGCGAAATTGCGAAAGCCAGTGGCGCGTTCGGACGCCGCGACCTCACGGTCGACGATGATCGTGTCGTCATCGGCCAGGAACTGGATAAAGCGCAGGATCTCGCCGATCGCCTCGCGCGGCTGATGGCCGGCAAGCAGGATGTCTGAGACCACGATGGCGCCGGCATTGATGAATGGATTGCGCGGAATGCCGTTCTCGTGCTCGAGCTGGACGATCGAGTTGAACGGATTGCCCGAAGGTTCGCGCCCAACCCGCTGCCACAGCGCGTCGCCGACATTGCCGAGCGCCAGCGTCAGCGTGAACACCTTTGAGATGCTCTGGATTGAAAACGCCTCGTCGGCGTCACCCGCGGTCAGCACGCGGCCGTCATTGGTCACCGCGGCGATGCCGAATTTTTTCGGATCGATCTTGCCGAGCTGGGGAATATAGCTGGCGACGTCGCCGCGATCGGTACGCTCCGCCATTTCGGTGGCGACCTCGCGCAAGGCCTGTTCAAGCTGGGGCGCCTGTTCAAGTTGAGACGCCTGTTCAAGCTCCGGCATCGTCGCCCCCGCTACTTCAGCCAGCGTTCGATGCGCGCCATCGCCTCGACCATGTCGTCGTGGCTACCGGCGTAGGAAAAGCGCATCGTGCGATGGCCCTGCAGCGGATCGAAATCGCGGCCGGGCGTCGCTGCCACATGCGCCTCGGCCAGCATCCGGCGCGCAAACGCCATGCTGTCATTGGTGTGCCTGGTGACGTCGCAGAAGGCGTAGAACGCGCCGTCCATGGGCGCGGCCAAAGCAAAGCCGAGCTCCGGCAGGCGTTGCATCAGGAGCTCGCGGTTCCAGGCATAGCGCGCCTTCACCGCTTCCAGCTCTGGCGTCGCCTTGAACGCCTCGATCGCGGCAATCTGGGACAGCTCGGGCGGCGAGATATAGAGGCTCTGGGCGATGCGCTCGACCGGCCGCACCAGTTCCTGCGGCAGCACCATCCAGCCGATGCGCCAGCCGGTCATGCAATAATATTTCGAGAAGGAATTGATCACCGTCACATCCGCGCCGAAAGAAAGCGCGGTCGTGTCGGGCGCCGCATAGGCCAGCCGGTGATAGATTTCGTCCGAGATTACGGCGATGCCGAGCTCTTGCGCCGTCTTGACCAGCGCCTCGATATCGCCGGTGGGAATGACCGCGCCGGTCGGGTTGGCCGGGCTGGCGAACAGCACGCCCTTCAGAGGTTTTTCGCGATGCGCGGCTTGCAGGTGCTCGGCATGGAGATAGGCGGCGCCGTCCAACTCGATCTCGGCGATGTCGATGCCGAGCACGGCCATGATGTTGCGATAGGCCGGATAGCCGGGGGCGGCGATGGCGACGCGATCGCCTGGATCGAACATCGCCAGAAAAGCAAGGTTGAAGGCAGCCGACGATCCGGTGGTGACGGCTATCCGCTCGGGCGAAACGTCAAGCCCGTAATGCTCGCCATAATGCGCCGCGATCGCCTTGCGCAGACCGGCGACGCCCAGCGCGTCGGTATAGCCGATGCGGCCTGCCTTCAAGGCATTGGCCGCCGCTTCGCGAACCCCGGCCGGCGCCGGATCGGAAGGCTGGCCGACGGCCATGGATACGACCGGCAGGCCCTTGGCTTTCAGCCGATTCGCCTCGGCCAGGATGTCCATGGCGTGGAACGGTTCGACCGCGCTGCGGCGCGAAAGCGAAACAATCATTTTTCAATCCACCACACTTGTCCGCGCGTGCCGGCCATGGTGGCCGCGCCGCACAAATGCCCGATTGGTGTGGGGATCACAAGTTCGGTAAGTTTAGGCTGCCGACTTTTCATCCTTCGCCCACTCGTCTACCAGTGGACCTGCCATGTTGAGCCGACCCAAATCGACGATCGCCAGGACAGCGCGCGCCTTCGCGACGCTTGCGCTTGCGGCGGTGGTCGCCATGGCCGGCTCGGTCGATGCATTTGCGCAGAATGTGCCGGTGGTGCGCGATGCCGAGATCGAGGCGCTGGTACGCGACTACGCGCGGCCGATCTTCAAGGCGGCCGGCTTGTCGGGCGACGCCATCAACATCGTGCTGGTCAACGATCAGAGCTTCAACGCCTTTGTTGCCGGGCGCCGCATGTTCATCAACACCGGCGCGCTGATGACGGCCGAAACGCCCAACGAGATCATCGGCGTCATCGCCCACGAGGCCGGCCATATCGCCGGCGGGCATCAGCAGAAACTGCGCGAGCAGCTCGAGCGTGCCAAGACGATGGCGATCCTGGCGACGCTGCTTGGCGCCGGCGCCATGGTTGCCGGCGCCACCAGCAACAGCCGCGGGCTCGCTGGGGCCGGCATGGGCGTGATGGCCGGCGGCGGCGAGATGGCGCAACGCAGTATCCTAGCCTATCAGCGCACCGAAGAGATGACCGCCGACCGTTCGGCAATCGCTTATCTGAATGCAACCGGCCAGTCCGGCATGGGCATGCTGAAGACGTTCGGCCGTTTCCAGAACGCATTGTCGCTCTCGGGCGCGCAAGTCGATCCCTATCGCATCAGCCATCCGATGCCGCAGGAGCGTATCGCCAATCTCGAAGTGCTGGTGAAGCAGAGCCCTTACGTCGACAAGGTCGACCCGCCGGCACTGCAGCAGCGCCACGATATGATGCGCATCAAGATCGCCGCCTACATGCAAGGCCAGGCGGCGGCGTCACGATTGATGCGCAAGAACCCCGGCAGCCTCGCCTCGCGCTATGGCGACGCGCAGATGACCTATCTTTTCGGCAATCTGGCTTCGGCGCTCACCAAGACCAACGCCTTGATCAAGGAACAGCCGAAAAACCCGTATTTCCAGGAATTGCGCGGCGACATCCTGATGAAGGCGAACCGGCCGAAGGATGCTGCTGACGCCTATGCCAAGGCGGTCAGCCTCGATCCGGCGCGATCCGGGCTGCTGCCGGTGTCTTACGGCCAGGCGCTGATGGCCATCGGCACGGCGGATTCGCTGAAGAAGGCAGTGGCGCAGATCAACACCGGCCTCGGACGGGATCGCGAAAACGCCGACGGATACCGCTATCTGGCACAGGCTTACGGGGAACTCGGCAACATCCCGGCCGCCGAGCTTGCAACCGCCGAAGGGCATTTCTATTCCGGCGACTACAAGAATGCGAAGATCTTCGCCATGCGGGCGCAGCAGAGCATGAAGCGGGGCGAGCCGGGCTGGCTTCGCGCGCAGGACATTATAAACTACGCACCATCAGGTAAGAAGAAGTGAACCTTTCGGACGCAGGCTGCGACACAGCCAAAGCGAGCGGACCGGAACACGGGCAAGAGGATCGAGGATTATGACCAAGGCAATTCTGCTGGGCACTACCGGAGTGGCAGCGGCTCTCGCCATGCTGGCGTTCGGCTTCGTCGCCGGCAATCCGCAGACGGCGAAGGCCGGCACGGCGCAGCTTGCCCAGACGGCGTCCTCGGGTACCAAGCTCGACCGCACCGAAGTCGAAGGCATCGTCCGCGACTATCTCCTGAAGAACCCGGAAGTGCTTCTGGAGGCACAGCAGGCACTCGAGGCCAAGCAGAAGGAAGAACAGCGCGTCGCCAGTCTCGGCGTCATCAAAGACGCCAAGGACCAGATCTTCAATTCCTCCTTTGACGGTGTTGTCGGCAATCCCAACGGCAAGGTCACCATCGTCGAATTCTATGATTATAATTGCGGCTACTGCAAACGCGCCATCGAAGACATGCGCGCGCTGACCAAGGCCGATCCGGACCTGCGCTTCGTGCTCAAGGAATTCCCGATCCTCGGCCCGGATTCGCAGAAGGCGAGCGTCGTCTCGATGGCCTTCCACTTGCTGAAGCCCGAGAAATACGGCGAATTCCACAACGCGCTGCTCGGCGGCCAAGGACGCGCCACCGAGGCGGCGGCAATCAAGGTGGCGCTGTCGCTCGGCGCCGACGAGACGGCGCTGCGCGAAAAGATGAAGGACCCGAGCATCACCGAGGCCTTCTCCAAGACCTATGATCTCGCCACCAAGCTCGCCATCACCGGAACGCCGTCCTACGTGGTCGGCAACGAGGTTGTGTTCGGCGCGCTTGGCCAGGAAGTGCTGGCCGAAAAGATCGAGGCGGCGAAGGCGGCGCTCTGATTAGCGTTCGGGTTTCGATTGGGGCTGCGGGTTTCCGGCGCGGGCCGTTTTCCGGCTGTTGTGGACGGCGAAAGAACGCACTTGCGCTCTTTTCGCCAGCGTCTATGCCCATTATAGAGGGTCCGGCGCGCCGGCTTAGCCGCGCCGGGAAAGGTCGGCATTTTTTGAAAACGGTTTTCGTCCTGAACGGCCCCAATCTCAACGCGCTCGGCAAGCGCGAGCCGGGTATCTATGGCGGCAAGACGCTTGCTGCGATCGCCGACGACTGCAAGCAGGCAGGTGCCGCACTTGGGCTGGAGATCGATTTCCGCCAGTCAAACCATGAGGGCGACCTCGTCGACTGGATCCAGGAGGCCGCCGACAAGGCCGCCGCAATCGTCATCAATCCGGGCGCCTACGGCCATACCTCGATCGCCATTCACGATGCCATCCGCGCCGTCGCGCCGCTGCCGGTGGCTGAGGTGCATCTTTCCAACATCCACGCGCGGGAACCATTCCGCCACGTCTCCATGGTCGCGCCGGTCGCCGTCGGCATGATCTGCGGGTTCGGGCCGCTCGGCTACACGCTGGCGCTGCAGGCGCTGGCTGCACGCCTATGACCGGCCAACAAACAGAAGGCTCGAAAATGTCGATAAAGAAGAACGGTGTTGACCAGCAGCTGATCCGCGATCTGGCGGGCATACTGAACGACACCAACCTGACCGAGATCGAGGTCGAGCTGGGCGATCTGAAGGTGCGCGTCTCGCGGCAGGCGCCGGCCGTCCATGCCGTCGCCGCAGCGCAGCCGGCCCACGCGCCCGCAGCCGCGCAGCCCGCGGCAGCCGCCGTGCCGGCGGCGCCCGACGTGTCGAAGAACGCCGTCGCCTCGCCGATGGTCGGCACAGCCTATCTGGCGCCGTCGCCCGACGCCAAGGCATTCATCGAGGTCGGACAGAAGGTCAAGGAAGGCCAGACGCTGCTGATCATCGAGGCGATGAAGACGATGAACCAGATCCCCTCGCCGCGCGCCGGCACGGTGACGGCGATCCTGTTCGAAGACGCGCAGCCGGTCGAATATGGCATGCCGCTTGTCGTGATCGAGTAGAGCCGGGAACAGGCGAAAGATGTTCCAGAAAATCCTCATCGCCAATCGCGGCGAAATCGCCCTCAGGGTGCTGCGCGCCTGCAAGGAGCTCGGCATCCAGACGGTGGTGGTGCATTCGACCGCCGACGCCGACGCCATGCATGTGCGTCTCGCCGACGAGAGCGTCTGCATCGGCCCGCCGCCGTCGCGCGACAGCTATCTCAACATCCACCAGATCGTCGCCGCCTGCGAGATCACCGGCGCCGACGCAGTGCATCCCGGCTACGGTTTTCTGTCGGAGAACGCCAAGTTCGCCGACATCCTCGCCGCGCACAACATCACCTTCATCGGCCCGACCGGCGACCATATCCGCATTATGGGTGACAAGATCGAGGCCAAGCGCACGGCAAAGCGCCTCGGCATCCCCGTGGTGCCCGGCTCCGACGGCGCGGTCACCGAGGACAAGGAAGCCAAGCGCATTGCCGCCGCGATCGGCTACCCCGTGATCATCAAGGCGTCGGCTGGCGGTGGCGGGCGCGGCATGAAAGTGGCGCATAGCGAGGCCGACCTCGAGGTGGCGCTGCAGACGGCACGCTCGGAGGCGGATGCGGCCTTCGGCGACGACGCCGTCTACATCGAGAAATATCTGCAGAAGCCGCGCCATATCGAAGTGCAGGTGTTCGGCGATGGCGCCGGGCGCGGCGTGCATTTCGGCGAGCGCGACTGCTCGCTGCAGCGCCGCCACCAGAAGGTCTGGGAAGAAGCGCCCTCGCCGGCGCTCAATGCCGAGGAGCGCTCGCATATTGGCGGCGTCTGCGCCAGGGCGATCGCCGATCTCGGCTATTCCGGCGCCGGCACCATCGAATTCCTCTATGAGGACGGCGAGTTCTATTTCATCGAGATGAACACGCGCCTGCAGGTCGAACATCCGGTGACCGAGGCGATCACCGGCATCGATCTCGTGCACGAGCAGATCCGCGTCGCGTCGGGCGGCGGGCTTTCGGTGCGCCAGGAGGATATCCGCTTCCACGGCCATGCCATCGAATGCCGCATCAACGCCGAGGATCCGCGCACCTTCACCCCCTCGCCGGGCACCATCACCCACTTTCACACGCCGGGCGGCCTCGGTATCCGCGTCGATTCCGGCGTCTATTCGGGCTACAAGATCCCGCCCTACTACGACAGCCTGATCGGCAAGCTGATCGTGCACGGCCGCAACCGCGTCGAGTGCATGATGCGGCTGCGGCGCGCGCTCGACGAATTCGTCGTCGACGGCATCAGAACGACGCTGCCGCTGTTTCGCGACCTCGTTGGCAACGCCGACATCGCCAATGGCGACTACGACATCCACTGGCTGGAAAAATACCTGGCCGAAGGCGAGTGATACAGGGGCGAAGCGATGACCCGTCCCTACGCACCCGGTTATCGCATCCCGACCGACCTTTTGCTCAAAGCCTATGCCTCCGGCGTCTTCCCGATGGCCGAAAGCGCCAATGACCCCGAAGTATTCTGGGTGCGGCCGGAGACGCGCGGCATTATTCCGCTCGACGGGTTCCACATACCGAAAAGCCTGAGAAAGACTATCCGCAAGAACCTGTTCGAGTTCCGCATCGATTTCGACTTCGAGGCGACGATCGAGGCCTGCGCCGAAAGGCGCGAGGAACGTCGGTCGACCTGGATCAACGCGCCGATCCGCGAAGCCTATATCGCGCTGCATCGGATGGGCCATTGCCATTCGGTCGAGGCCTGGCACAACGACCGGTTGGTCGGCGGGCTCTACGGCGTATCGCTCGGCCGCGTGTTTTTCGGCGAGAGCATGTTCGCCAGGGAGACCGACGCGTCAAAGGCCTGCCTGGTTCACCTCGTCGAACGCCTGAAGGCGCGCGGCTTTGCACTGCTCGATACGCAGTTCACCACCGAGCATCTCAAACGCTTCGGCGCAATCGACGTGCCGCGCGGCAAGTACGAGAAGATGCTGGCCGAGGCGCTGAAGGGCGAGGCGGTGTTTTTTCCATAACCTGGAGAATGGTTCATCATTTCAAAGAAACGCAATTCCGGACGGAAAGCCGTTCACACTCTTCCTGGAATTGCTCTATCGGCCGCTCAGCCTTTTGCTGGCGTCGGCAGCGGCGTCTGTGCGTGGAACATCATTTTCCAGCCATTGACGCGGTGGACATAGCCAGTACTGACCAGCGCCGCATAGGCTTCGCCATTTTGCCGGGTTGCACGCGCCTCGTAGGTCAGCATGACGATGTCGCTGCCCGGCTCGATGATGCCCTTGAGGTCGATATCGAGATCGCGCCAGCGGTTCGGGTCCGTGGCAGTTGCGGCCAGATCGGTGTTGCTCATCACCCGCGCCATCTGCGGGAAGGCCACCAGGCATTCGGTATCGGCATTGGCCTTGAAGTAGTCGGCGTCGCCGCTCCAGAATCCCCTTTCGATGTCGAGAAGTTCGTTCTTGTTGGCCATCATCATGGCAACCTCCTCCGTAGAGAGGCACCAACGCTCGGGCAACGCGGCGGTTCCGCAGGGCGCGCCCGCTGACAGATTCTAGTTGGTTTTGGGGGCGGCGGGGGCCGGCACGTCGGACTTTTGCTTGCAGCCCTTCAGCCAGATATCATAGACGGCATGCTCGACGGCGTTGATCCCGGGGCTTTCGGCAAACATCCAGCCGGTGAAGATACGGCGTATCTTCCGGTCGAGCGTGATCTCGTCGACCTCGACGAACGAATCCGTCTTCGGCTCTTCGTTTTCGGGCCGCGAATAGCAGATGCGCGGCGTCACCTGCAAAGCGCCGAACTGCACCGTCTCGTCGATATAGACATCGAAGGTGATGATACGGCCGGTGATCTTGTCGATCCCGGCGAATTCAGCGACGGGATTGGTGAGGCGTTCGGATACTGCCGGTGCTGCAGGCGCCACCGACGCGTCAGGCGCAGGCGGCGCCAATTCCTGCGCAGCAGCAAGCGCCGCCATGGAAGCGAGAACGACCGCGGTTAATCCGCCCGTCAAAATTCGGCTGAACATGCTCATGCAAGGTCCGGTGATTTGCGCCCGGGTGATTCTCTTAACGCCAAGGCTAGTTGCTGCTGTCGGATCAGCAAACAGCTAAACAGTAATTGTGGCGACAAAGGACCGCCCGCGTGGGGACCGCCTCCGTGGGGGACCGCGGCCTGTCGCGGCGATCGATCACGAACCGGGCGTCCAGGCGTCGTAGTCGCCCGTCACCTGCGGACGATGCCGGTTGGTCAGCACCGACCCCTTCGGCCGATAGGCTGCGGGGCTGCCGGTGAGGTTCGGCACATGCGGCTTTTGCCAGTCGCGTGGCTTGTAGTCTTCGCTTGGCGGCGGAACGTCTACACGGTGATGGATCCAGCCATGCCAGCCGGGCGGAATCGCCGAGGCTTCCGAATAGTCGCGGTAGATGACCCAGCGGCGGGTGCGGCCTTCCGAATCGACGCCGCCCTCATAGTAGACGTTGCCGACCTCGTCCTGCCCGACCTTCTTGCCATGCCGCCAGGTGTGAAAGCGTGTTCCCAATGTCTGGCTGTTCCACCAGGTGAAAAACTGCAGAAGGAAAGTCTTCATCCAAATCCTCGTGGCAAGTCCTTGTGGCAAGTCCTCGCGGCGGCTGCGGCGCCTGTTCCTGCTTATGGCGTCACGGCATTGCGAAGGCAAGGGTCTTGCCGCAAGCGGCGAGCAAATGGCTGACGGAAAAGCGATTCGTTCATGCTATTTTCGCGGCCGTCCGAAGCAGATGAAATAAGTTGTTGGCAACCTTACGCAGCGTTATTCTAGCAGTTGATGCTTCGTTGCCTAGGACGGCAAATGAGAGGGGTTCATGTCACCGCTGGCGCGCACGGCCGGTCGCGCATTGCCGCAGGTCGTTGAGGCGATCTACGATTCGATTGCCGACGTCGACCGCTGGCAGGCGACACTCGAGGCCATCTGCAATCTGGCGGAAGGCCGGCTTGCCATGCTCGCCGTCATCGACACCATCAGCAGCTCTGCGCGGTTTTCAGTGTCCTGCGGCGATCCCGCAGTTCTTGAGCCGTTGAAGCATAACTACGGCTCGCAAGTACCTTTCTATGCGGCGGTTCCCAAGATGGAGATCGACGTGCCCTTCACCGTCGATTCGATCTACGCCTTGCAAGGCCCGGATACGCGACAGAGATGGCTCGAAAGCCGCATCGTGCGCGAATGGGTACAACCCAACCGGCTGGACGATTTCTTCTGGGTGGCGTTGATGAAGCGGCCGACCCGGATCGGCACGCTGATGGTGGTGACCGACAAGGACAGGCGCCAGATTTCCCGCGAGGATCTCGAGCTTGTCTGCCTGCTGGCGCCGCATGTGCGGCGCGCAGTGACCATCGGCGACCTGTTCGAGGCCGAGCGGCGAAAGGCCGAAATCTTCCGCTCCATCATCGAAAGCCTCGACCATCCGGTGCTGATCGTTGCCGAAGACATGACCATCATCTTCGCCAACCCGTCAGCCGAAGCGCTGCTCGCCGAAAACATTTCGGTCGCTTGCGTGCGCGGACAGCTGTCCTTCACCTATGCCAACGCCAACGCCGCGATCGGCCGTGCCGTCCAGCTCGGCACGCGCGACGAATTCGCACTCGGACCTTGCGGCATCAACATTCCCCTGGCCAAGACGGCCGTTCCGGCGGTGGCCCATGTTATGCCGCTGGCGCGGCGTGAAATCTCGGCGCGCATCTCGCAGCGGGCCGCCGCAGCGATCTTCATCGCCGCGGCCGGTTCGACACCGACCCCGGCGCTGGACGCCATTGCGGCGCTGTTCGGACTGACCGCGGCAGAAAGGCGAGTCGCCGGTCACGTTGCCGCCGGCCTGACGCGAAAGGAAATCGCCGCGGCCGGCGGCGTCTCGGACGGCACCGTCAAGTCGCAGCTGGCGACGATCTTCGACAAGACCGGCACCGGCGATCAGCGCGAGCTCGAACTCTTGATGCGCGAATTGTCACCGCCGTTGCGCTCCAGTTGATTTGCGCAGATTCTCGAACCGGCGGTGGTCCAAATGACTCGGCCGGTAAGTTTTTCAACCTTTGCCACCATCGTCCGCAAAATCTGGGAAACGAAACCGGCATCGTTGCAATTCGGCCAAAATCGTGGTGCGGTCGTTCGCGGTCCAGAAACGCGGCACTCTGCCCGGCTGGAAAGAAAATGGTTTCTGGCGCGGATCTCAATCTTTGACACCGACATCTACCGAGCGGCTGCTCCCCTACCTCTTTTTGCTTGGGCTGATCGTAATCGCAGTCGCTTTCCGGCCTCTGCTGCCCGTCGACGAAACGCGATATCTCAGCGTCACCTGGGAAATGTATCTGAGCGGACAGATCTTCGTCCCGACGATGAATTTCGCGCCCTATCTGCAGAAACCGCCGCTGCTGTTTTGGCTTATCGACCTTGTCTGGAAGATTTTCGGCGCCAGCCGGCCGGCCGCGATGCTGGTCATCTTCGCCGCCTCCTCGCTCGTCATCTGGCTGACGACGGCTTTGGCAAAGACCCTGTTTCCGGGCCGCGACGACATCGCACGGCGCATCCCCTGGCTGGTTGCCGGAAGCTGCGTGTTCGTCATCTATTCGACGCTGATCCTATTCGACCTGTTGCTGACGGTGTTTGTGCTCGCCGCGCTGTTGTCGTTGATTGCCTTTGCACGGAGCGGCAATCGCTGGCAGGCCGTTCTGGCCGGGCTGTTTATCGGCATGGGCGTGCTGACGAAAGGCCCGGTGGTGCTGATCCATATCGGCGCGCCCATCCTGTTCTACCCGTTCTGGCGCGACCGACGGGCGGGACTGACGACACCGAACTTCCTCGCTGGAGTGGGCTTGGCAGTGCTCGCCGCGCTGATTCCGGTGGCGATCTGGCTGGTGCCGGCGACGATCCTGACAAAGGGCAGTTTCGTCTATGATCTGGTCTGGAACCAATCGGCGGGGCGCGTCACCGGCAATTTGCGCAATTCGCACGGCCGGCCGTTCTATTTCTATCTGCTGCTGCTGCCGGTCATGTTCATACCGTGGATCTTCATACCCGAGGTCTGGCGGTTGAAGCTGCGCACGCGGATACGCAGCCTGATCGAGACGAAGTCGCCGGATCTGCGCGCCTTGCGCCTGCTGTCGTTCTCGTTCGTTGCCGTGTTGTTGGCGTTCAGCGCGATATCCGGCAAGCAGCCTCACTACGTCGTGCCGATGTTGCCGTTCGTGACCATCCTGTTCGGGTATTTCATGGCGGAGATCCCGCTCGCCAGGCTGAAAAGCTCGGCCGCCGTCATGCTTGTCATTTTCGGCATTGGCCACGCGGTGGCATCGGCAACCGCGTTCAAACGCTATGACCTGACGCCGCTCGCCAGCTTCATCGACGAGCGAAAGGATGCGGACTGGGCCGTGGCTTTCGACTATCAAGGCGAAGTCGGCTTCCTGGCCCGGTTGCAAAGGCCGTTCGAAAGCACCGACAAACCTGAAGAATGGCTTGGCTCGCATCCCAGCGGCTATGTCATCGACAAGGTTTCCAAGGATCCCGGCACTGCAGGGCAAATCGCGTTCCGGCTTCGCGTCGAACGCGGCTATCTCGTCGTGCTGAAGGGACAGCATTGACGATCGTCACCGGTATGCGAGTTCGTCCCCCGCGCGGGAGATGAAGGCGTTGCTGCTTCGTGGTTCCATCGCTCGATAGAACCGGGAGGTATTCATGCGCAAACTCATCTCGACGACGCTTTTTGCCTTATCACTCGCTGTGGCCGGCCTTGCCGCCGATCCGGCATGGAGCTTCAAATGTCAGTCCGGAACGATCGGGCAAGGCAGTTGCTCCTGCTCCGGGACCGCCGACTGCACCGATATGCGGCACTCCAAAATGTGCAAGGGCGACCTGAACTGCGGTTCGGGCAAGTGCTCCTGCACGGCTGCATTGGTAGTCGACCCCGGCCCGAAAACCCCCAAGCCCAAGGTCGTCGCGCCGAAGGCGACAATCAAAGGCGTCGTGAAGCAGTAGACGTCCGATCCGAAAGGACGGCGGCTCGACGTCGCTGGGCCGGCCCGATGTTTCGCGGTTCATCCCCCGTGCGGGCGATGAACCGCCATCGAAGAAGTGCTGCTGTCTAGCCGGAGGGTGGTTTCCAACGACAGAGCGAGGATACCATGTTGAAAACCTGCATGATGCTGTTCTTCTGCCTGATGGCGGCCACCGCGGCCGCCCAGCCGCCGCCTTCGGGGCCGCCGGTTCCCAGTGCGGCACTTGCCCCATGCAACGCCACACAATCGAACAGGCCGTGCAAAGCCGAACTCGGCGTGTTCCTGATCACCAACACCGTCCGCAACCTGGCGCAAGCCAAGGTCGACGCCACCAACGCACAGCTGGCCGCCCAAGGACGATCGTCACGCGCATCGATCGAATCGCTGAAGCAATGGCGGCCGTCGCGCTTTGCGACGCAGATGCTGAACCAGCCGAACAGCTGGTTTGTCAAAGTTCCTTACATCCTGACCATCAAAGTCTCGATCCCTGTGACCTCCGACCGCCACATTGGCATTCCCATAGACGTCAACGTCTTCTGCAGCGGCTGGCAGACCGATTCCAGCCAGGTCATCATCCGCTCGCAACCCGGCCCGGCGAGCTTCGAGGGCGGCAACATCCTCGAGGACGTTTTCAACGTCGGCAATTACATCGACGCGCAGGTACGCAACTCGTTTTCGGCACCCCTGCCGGTGACGACGCCGGTTCCAAATTCGAAATGCTCGGCAATAGACGGCTCCGATGCCGGCACGCAGGCTACCGGCGATGATCTCATCTTCTGGACGGTGCCGCGGCGCAACCTGGTGGTGACGGACGCCATAGCCAAGCCGACGGTTGAAGTGACCTTCGACAGCCTCACACGCCTGTCAGCCCGCGACTTCCACAACAATGTCGTCTATGCGGAATCCGAGGCTATAAACCTCAACGTCTACGCCAATGAGGACGGCCTTCAGAAGGCGCTGACGATGCGCGAAGGCGACGCGGCTGCGCTGAACCTTCCCGCGGTACGGCTCGACGCGCGAAAATACGATTCGCTGGTCGTCATCGGCAATGTCGACCAGCCGCCGAACGATCCCAGAGACAGCGCCTTCGCAGTAGCGGCCAAGACTGCGGGATTCGGTGCCGGCTCCAAGATCATGCAGATCCCGAAGTGGTATTCGAGGCCTCCGGACCAGTTCAATCCCAAGCCTACATGGATCAGAGTTCCCGCCTATGAGCTGCACTATACGGTGCGCTATCTCAACAGCGGCGAGCTGGCCGTCGATGGTGGAACCAGTACGGTCCGGCCCCCAAAGGTCGCCGTCCCGATAAAGACGCTCATCAAGCCGAAAACGCCGTGACGCGGCCGCTCGTGGATGACGGCGGCGGTTCAGACCGCTGCCGCCATCCCCCGCGCGGCAGATGCGGCAGCGCCGGCTTCATGGCCTGATCTTGCGGGAACAAACGCGCCGCTGCGCCGCGAGCGAGCCGCGCCATCGATGGAGACGCACGATGCTGCACTTTCCCCACACCATGCCCGCCGTCCGGATCATTGCGGCAATCTCGCTGCTTGCCTTCCCGAACTTCCTGCCGCCGGTCACGATCCCGGCGAACGCGCTGCCGGTCAGCCAATCCTGCCGGATCACCACCTATTACAAGACGGCGGCAAAGGCGACGGAGGTTGGCGTGCGCTCGACGTGTCAGGGCGTTAAAAAATGGGGCGTCACCTCGAAATATTACGAGGTCGAAAAGATCGAAGCCGCTACGCCCCCGCACACGTCGGGCGGCGGCGGCAGCCTGCCGTGCGAGTTTCTCGCCGCCGGCTGCTCCAACCTGCCCGTGAAACGCAACTGAGCGCCAGGCGAACGAGCTAGCCGATCGCCTTCTCCAAAACCAGCGCCGGCAATCCTGAGGCGCCGCCGCAATCGGCCGTGTTGCCGGCGGGCGTGAACCCTCTCGAGCGGTAAAAGGCAACGGCCGGAGCATTTGCTTCCTCGACCTCGACGCGCAGCGTTCGGGCCTCCGGAAAGCTGGCCTCGATCTCGTCCAGCAGGGCCTTGCCGATGCCTTGCCTCTGCCAGGCCGGATGCACGTAAAGCTGGTTCAGCATGACGACCCCGGCATCCGTCGTGGCGGCCGCGAAAGCCATGCCACCAATGCTTTTGCCGTCGTCGGCGACCAGGAATTCCGAGTTCGGTCGTGTCAACCGCGCTTTGAGCGCGGCGATCGAATGCCATTCGTCGGTGATTTCGGTGACCCGCGCCGCGCCGTAGATGGCGTCATAGGTGGCGTGCCATGTCTCGACCAGCAATGCGCGCACCGCCGCAAGATCGCGCTCGCCGGCGGTGCGGACGAACATCCTATTCGATCCCGAGCTTGGCCTTGACCAGCTCGTTGACCACCTGCGGGTTGGCCTTGCCGCCGGTCGCCTTCATCACCTGGCCGACGAACCAGCCGGCCATGGTCGGCTTGGCGCGCGCCTGTTCGACCTTGTCCGGGTTGGCTGCGATCACCTCGTCCACCGCCGTTTCGATAGCCCCGGTATCGGTGACCTGCTTCATGCCGCGGCTTTCGACCAGCTGACGCGGATCACCGCCCTCGTTCCAGACGATCTCGAACAGATCCTTGGCGATCTTGCCGGAGATGGTGCCTTCCTTGATCAGGTCGATGACCGCGCCAAGCTGGTCGGGCGAAACAGGAGCATTTTCAATATCCTTGCCGGCCTTGTTCAAGGCTCCCAGAAGGTCGTTGATGACCCAGTTGGCGGCAAGCTTGCCATCGCGCCCGGCCGCCACCTTCTCGAAATAATCGGCAATCGCCTTTTCCGAAACCAGGATCGAGGCATCGTAGGTCGACAGGCCGAGCGAGGAGATCAGCCGTGCCTTCTTGGCGTCCGGAAGTTCAGGCAGGTCCTTTGCCAGCGCATCGACATAGGCCTGGTCGAATTCCAGCGGCAGAAGGTCGGGATCCGGGAAATAGCGATAGTCGTGCGCTTCTTCCTTGGAACGCATCGAGCGCGTTTCGCCCTTATTGGGATCGAACAGCCGCGTTTCCTGGTCGATCTTGCCGCCGTCCTCGAGGATGGCGATCTGGCGGCGCGCCTCGGAGTCGATGGCCTGGCCGATGAAGCGGATCGAGTTGACATTCTTGATCTCGCAGCGCGTGCCGAATTCACCGCCGGGCCGGCGTACCGAGACGTTGACGTCGGCGCGCAGCGAGCCTTCGTCCATATTGCCGTCGCACGTGCCGAGGTAGCGCACGATGGTGCGCAGCTTGGTGACATAGGCCTTGGCTTCATCGGCGGAGCGCATATCCGGCTTCGAAACGATCTCCATCAGCGCCACGCCGGAACGGTTGAGATCGACATAGGACATCGTCGCATGCTGGTCGTGCATCGACTTGCCGGCATCCTGCTCCAGATGCAGGCGCTCGATGCCGACCTCGATATCCTCGAACTCGCCATGCCGGTCGGGGCCGACGGAGACGATCACCTTGCCCTCGCCGACGATCGGTTGCTTGAACTGCGAGATCTGGTAGCCCTGCGGCAGGTCGGGATAGAAATAGTTTTTCCTGTCGAAGACCGATCTGTGGTTGATCTCGGCCTTCAGGCCCAGACCGGTACGGATCGCCTGCTTGACGCATTCCTCGTTGATCACCGGCAGCATGCCAGGCATCGCCGCATCGACCAGGCTGACATTGGCGTTGGGCGCGGCGCCGAAAGTGGTCGAGGCGCCGGAAAACAGCTTTGCCTGCGAGGTCACCTGCGCGTGGACCTCGAGGCCGATGATGATCTCCCAGTCGCCGGTGGCGCCGGGAACCAGGCGCTTGGCGTCGGGTGTGCGGGTATCGATGATGCTCATAAGGGCCTGCATATTGGAATTGCGGATATGCGGAACGCATATTTTGGTGTGCAACTTCGCTAGTGCAAACCGCTTCGCGAGACAAGCGCCAAGCCGCAGGTGCCGACGCGGCACAGGCCCGCAGCTGCCGCGATGGACTGCTATAGCAGCTTGAAAAATTCAAATGGCCGGCAACCCGGCCGCCGCCGCCTCATGCCGTGGCGATATAGGCCCTGATCTCCTCGGCCTCGCGCTCGACATCCTCGATGCGCCGCTTGACCACATCGCCGATCGACACGATGCCGTCGAGCAGCCCGTTCTTTTCCACCGGCAGATGGCGGAAGCGGCCCTTGGTCATGATCTCCATCACCTCGTTGACGGTGTGGTTCTCATTGCAGATCTTCACCTTGGGCGTCATCGCCGAGCGGATGGCAAGGTCGAGCGCCGCGGCTCCCTCCTTGGCGAGAACCCGCACCACATCGCGCTCGGAAAGAATGCCGACGATCTTGTGATCGCCGTTGGTGATGACCAGCGCGCCGATCCTGTGTTCGGAAAGCATGCGGATGGCTTCGCTGAGCTTTTCGTTCGGCCCGAGCGTCACCACGTCGTGGCCTTTCGCCTCGAGAATTGCCTTAACAGTCATGGCGTCCTCCTCTGCATTTCCTGCCGGCTCCTGCCCTGGCCGGCTTTCCCTGGGATGAACATGGTGCGCCGCGATCGGTTGCTTTTCAAGTGCGGAGGCCTCAGCTCTCCGGCTCCTCCGTCTGCCGGGGCACCTGCTCTCGCCGATCAAAAGACCGCAGGCCGAAGAAGCCGGCAACAAAGCCGCCAATATGGGCTTCCCAAGCGATCTGGCCGTCAATGCCGGGCGCCAGGCCGAAGAGGCCGGTCGCCAGGTTGATCACCATCCACATGGCGAGAAAGGTGACGACGCCGCGCGAGCGCAGGACCGCCGCCATCGGTAAGGGCCGGCCAGCGAAGGCGGCCCTGCCCGACGAGCGGTCGATGCGGAAGCCGTAGCGCGCCGCCGCGCCCATCATGCCGGAAATCGCGCCGGAGGCGCCGACCAGCGGTGCCTCGCCAAGCGGGTGCATGGCCCAGAACAGCGCCACCGCCGCCAGGCCGGTCGCGGCGAAAAACAGGCTGAAGCGCAGCGCGCCGAAGCGGTTGGCCAACGGTGAGCCGAAAGCCGCGAGCCACACCATGTTGATGGCAAGATGGGCAAAGCCGCCATGCAGGAAGGCATAGGTAAAAGGGCTTGAAAAGGCGAAGAAATCCAGGTCGAAGCGGCCGGAATAGCGGATCGGCACAAAGGCAGCCCGGACAAGCAGTTCGAAGTCCTGGTCGTCGGTCAGCCAATAGACCCGGATCAGATGGACCGCGACGCAGATGCCGATCACCGCCAGCACCACGGGCGGCAGGTTGAACACCGGCTCGCGGCGCTGCTCCGGTTCGCGGGCGACACGCCCACCCTGGCCCTGCTCGATCTCCGGTGGGCTTTCTGGGTCACTCATATGGCTTGCACTCAGTCGCTGGATTGGACTTCGCGAGCATGTAGATCACGGCCAACCGAATCACAAACGGCGAATCAGCAGGCCCGAATCAAAAAAGAAGCCGTCCAAGGTTTCCCTTGAACGGCTGGTCGAGCCCCCTTGCTCCCCCTGAACTCTTGACTGAAGTGCTGCCGATCGTCGCAAAACGACCGCTTCTGGAGTGATTTCGGTGTGCCACAGGGCTGGCAGGCGCGCAACGTAAACCAGTTGTTAACCTTAACCGCCCCGACCCGTGAACAAGTATTAACGATGCTGGCACGCATCCTGCTCCGCAACGCATGTAGGTCTTCGGAGGGCGCCCTTCTGTTCACCGATGGGACATCAGAAGACAGAATGCGCGGAGCAGCATTAGCATGAACCAGACCGGATCGATCACGCTGTTCCATTATTGGAACCGGTTGCGTGACGGACGCCCTGCCCCGAAGCGCTCGGAAGTCGAACCGGCCGACATCAAGTCGCTGCTGGCCGACACGTTTATCCTGGAAAAGGACACGCGCGGCGAAGCGGTGTTCCGGCTGGCCGGCACCAGGCTTTGCGCAGTCTATGGCCGCGAACTCAAGGGGTTTTCATTCCCTTCGCTGTGGCGCGAAAAGGACCAGCGGCTGATCTCGAAGCTGACCGACGGCGTCTTCGACCTGAAATCGGCGGCCCTCATTACCTATGAGGGTTTCAGCCGCAATGGCCGCTCCAACAGGTTCGAGCTGCTCGCGTTGCCGCTCGACGGCGGGGTAGAGAGCCCGCGTTGCCTCGGCGTGATAAGCGCCGTCGAAAAGCCCTTCTGGCTGGGCGCCGACCCGGTTTCCGACGCGTTGATCGATTCGATCCGTGTCGTCGATCCCGACAAGGAGCCGATGTTCCTGAAGAACCGGCCGGCGATAGAGGTTCCTTCGCTCGCCCCGTCGGAATTCGACCCGCCCGAGACGATTTCGGCGCTCGGCCAGGCCCGCCGCATCCGTCACCTGGTCGTCTTCGACGGCGGACGCGAGGAATGATGCCCAAAGCTTAAAGCAACAGCGCCGGGTTTTCCCCTTTGTTAACCTGCTTTGTTGTAGTTTTCCGCTGAAATTCCCCGCATCCATGCGCGGAATGCCGAACGGGGTATGGCAGTGATGAGGTCAGCGGCGGTCGACCATGCACCGTCCCAAGCTGAAAGGCGTAACTTTCAGCGCGTCCGCGTGAAGATTTACGGACGCTTCATGCTGGAAGACCGCACCGAACATCCCTGCCAGGTAGTCGACATGTCGCCCGGCAACGTTTCGCTGCGCACCGAGCGCGCCGGCCTGGCTGGCGAAAAGGTCATTGCCTATATCGATCATATCGGACGCATCGAGGGCGTCATTACCCGCACTTTGCAGGATGGCTTTGCGATGACCGTCATCGCGTCGGAGCGCAAGAGGGACAAGCTCGCCGCGCAACTGACCTGGCTTGCCAACAAGCACGAGCTCGACCTGCCGGAAGACCGTCGCCATGAACGCGTCGCGCCGCGCAACCCGACGAGCGTGCTACAGCTTGCCGACGGACGCCAGTACCAGTGCCGCATCATCGACCTGTCGCTGTCGGGCGCGGCGATCGAGATCGACGTCAAGCCGGCCATCGGCGTCCAGGTGACGCTGGGCACCATGCGCGGCCAGGTGGTGCGCCATTTCGAAGATGGCATCGCCATCGAATTCGCCGTCATCCAGCGGCCGGAAACGCTCGATACCGAATTCAGTTCACCGCGCGGCTGACGCGGAAGCGCTAGCGCCATCGGGAAGAGAGGCTGGCGATCCTTCGCGCCCTCCGTCCCGCCATCCTAGCTGTTCGAACGGTGCCACGAAACAAAGGAACGCACCCGGCTAGAATCCATAAACAATTCTATACTCAATTGCATCAAATTTTATGTTTATTCTATTGCTGTTTTACTTAATGTCTACTTCGCGCTTTTGCGTCAAATAAATCCAGCCGTGTCATTGTCTCCTCAAACGGGGAGACTGAATAATGAACAGGATGAGGGGCAAGCTGTTGCTGGCGGCAATAGCGATGCAGCTTTTCGGCTGGGGGACTGCAAACGCGGCGGAGCCGGCCTTCATGCACACCGGCGGCCGCACCACACAGCCGGTCGGTCACTACGAATTGTGCCAGCAGTTTCCGCGGGAATGCAATCAGAGGACGCTTGACCGGGCACCCGTCGAGCTCACCCGAAAGCTGTGGGCGACGATCGTCAAGATCAACAATTCGGTCAACAGCAAGGTCGCGCCGCGCACCGACATGGAAATGTGGGGCAAGGAGGAAGTCTGGTCCTTTCCCAATAACGGCTTCGGCGACTGCGAGGACTATGCGCTGGAAAAGCGCCGCGAGCTGATGAGCATCGGCGTGCCGGCCGGCGATCTGCTGATGACGGTCGTGCGCCAGCGCAACGGCGACGGCCATGCTGTGCTGACCGTGCGCACCAGTCTTGGCGAGTTCATCCTCGACAATCTCCAACCCAAGGTGCTGTCCTGGACCAATACCGGCTACACCTACCTGAAGCGCCAGTCCGAGCGGAATTCCGGCGCCTGGGTGACGATCAACGACGGCCGCTCCGACGCGGTCGCCAGCGTCCGTTGAGGACGCCAAGGCATGTCGCCCAAAAGCGCGTAGCGGTTTTGGGATAACGACATGCATAAAACAGAGGTTAAGTGCGTCGCATGACTTCGCGCTTTAGGAGAAACCCGGTCGAGTCCCCACCCTCCCCGTCCCCAACGACCGGGTTTAAGGAGCCGGCCCCGTCCCCGGGCCGGCTCCACCATTTCTGGTGGAACAACATCTCGATACAGTTATCTCGGTTTTGCCTCCAACTGCGCTTCGTCATCCAAGCTGTCTCACGATCGTTTGTGGGATACGGGCTGCCGTTTGCCGTCGAAACGCTGTTACTTGCCCCTGATACGGAACGCCTCGACAAAGGCGGAAAACGCCGGAGATGGATGGCGTCGGCTTGGATAGTACAGGTGGTAACCCTGGAACGTCGGGCACCATTTGGTCAGGACTTCCTGAAGAAGGCCCCTCTCAATGTGTGGCAGGACGAGTTCGCGCGGTAGATAGGCCAAGCCCACTCCGTCAAGCGCGGCCTGGATCGCCGGCCCCATGTTGTTAAGCGTCAGTTGCCCCTCGACCCGAGCACTGAACTCGCGCGCTCCTTCCCGCAATTCCCATGCATAGACCGATCCTGACGTCGGCAGCCGGTAGTTGATGCAGTTATGGTCGGTCAGCTCCTGCGGCGTCTGCGGCGGTGTCCGGTGGGCGAAGTAACGGGGTGAGCCGACGACAGTGTAGGTCACGTCGGCTCCGATGCGCACGGCTACCATGTCCCGGGCAATGGACTCGCCCAGCCGAACACCGGCGTCGAACTGGCGCTCGACGATGTTGGTGAAGGCGTTATCGACCACCAGCTCGACATTGATATCGGGGAAGTCGCTCAGGAACTTTGGCAGCCGGGCGCGGAAGACAATGTCGACCGAATCGTCGGTGCACACCAGGCGAATGTTGCCGGACGGCCTGTCGCGCAGGACACCGAGAGCGCTGACCTCAGCCGCGATGCCTTCGAAATGCGGTTCGATGCCTTCCTTGAGGCGTTGACCGGCCGCCGTCGGGGCCACGTCGCGCGTGGTGCGAGACAGAAGACGGACGCCAAGCCGCGACTCCAGCGACTTGATGGTGTGGCTAAGTGCCGAAGGAGTGACCCCGAGCTTGGCGGCTGCTCGGGTGAAGCTCCGCGTCCGGGTGATCTCCAGAAACGCGCGCATTTCGGCGAACTCGTCGCGTGGCATTGATGAGCCTCATTCACAACCACATCAAAATTATACCCGCTAGTCGCATTTGGCCAGCCCGACTACTTAATTCGGTAACGGACAGGAGACTGCCTTATGACCATTGAACTCGCGCTGGGCGAGGCCGCCGCTGCTGACAACACGACGACCCCATGGTCTGCGTTGGTCTGCCTGTCGCTGCTGACCTTCCTTCTGGTCGGACTGGAATTCCTGCCGGTGAGCCTGCTCACCCCGATCGCTCAGGATCTGGCCGTCTCCGAGGGTCAGGCCGGCCAGGCAATCGCGGTATCCGGATTCTTCGCCGTGGTTACCAGCCTCTTCGGCAATTCGCTGTTGCGAAACGTCGATCGACGGACGGTGGTTCTGCTCCATACGGCAGTGCTGGCCGCATCGAGCCTGGCGGTGGCGGTTGCTCCCAACTTCCTGGTCTTCCTGGCCGGGCGGGCGCTGGTCGGCATCGCGATCGGCGGTTTCTGGTCACTGTCGACGGCCATTCTGGCCCGCCTGGCCGCGGGACCCGACCTGCCCAAGGCCATTGCCTTGCTCCAGGGTGGCACTGCGTTCGCATTGGTGATCGCGGCGCCCGTCGGCAGCCTCCTCGGATCGCTGATCGGATGGCGGGGAACCTTCTTCGTCACTGTCCCCATCGGCCTCGCGGCGCTCGTGTGGCAGTTGGCCGTTCTCCCGAAGTTGCCACCGATGGAGACCGCCTCGGTGTCGAGCATGTTCGGCCTGCTGCGGAATCGCAGATTCGCCATCGGCATGGGCGCGACCGGGCTCGCTTTCATCGGGCAGAACGCGCTCTCGATCTATCTGCGGCCGTTTCTGGAAAACGTGACGGACCTCGAGGTGAGCACCCTCTCAATAGCTTTGTTGGGCGTCGGCCTCGGTGGCCTGGCGGGACTGTCGATCATCGGCCTCATCCTCCGGCGGCACCTCACAGCCGTGCTGATCGGGCTGCCGAGTGCACTCGCGGTCTTCGCTCTACTGCTGATTGCCTTTGGACCGTTTGCAGGCGCCACGGCCGGCCTGCTGGTTCTTTGGGGATTTTTCGCGACTCCGATCCCGGTGGCATGGAACACCTGGATGACCACGCTCATCCCTGAAGACCTGGAGGCCGGGGGCGGACTGCAGGTTGCCCTGATCCAGCTCGCGATCGCGGGCGGCGCTATCGCGGGAGGCCTGCTGTTCGACGCGGCCGGCTGGTGGAGCGCCTTCCTTCTCGCGGCCGCCCTGCTCACCGGCTCGGCCTTGCTCGCCGCCTCGGCCGGGCTCCGAACCTGAACTCTTTCAATTCTTGTCTAGGAGAATCTCATGTCCGAAGGAATCGAGAACAAGGTCGTCGTCATCACCGGTGCCAGCAGTGGCCTCGGTGAAGCGACGGCACGCCATCTTGCCGCACGAGGCGCTTCCGTGGTCCTGGGTGCACGCCGGTCACACCGCATCGACGCCCTTGTCCAGGAACTGACCGCCGCTGGGCTCAAAGCCAAGGCCGTCACTACGGACGTCACCGACGCCGGCCAGGTCCAGAACCTGGTGAACACGGCGGTCCGGGAATTCGGCCGCATCGACGTGATGCTCAACAATGCGGGCCTCATGCCGTTGGCCCCGCTCGAACGGCTCAAGATCGACGAATGGGACCGGATGATCGACGTCAACATCAAGGGCGTTCTTTACGGCATCGCGGCCGCACTTGCGTACATGAAGGAACAGCGATCGGGGCACATTATCAATGTCTCGTCCATATACGGCTATGTGGTCGACCCGGGTGCAGCGGTCTATTGCGCCACCAAGTTCGCCGTGCGTGCACTGTCCGAGGGTCTGCGGAAAGAGGTGAAACCCTACAACATCCGCACCACGGTGATCTCGCCGGGCGCTGTCACCACAGAGTTGCTTGAGCACATCAGCGAGAAGGATATCCAGCAGGACACCAGGGACTTCGTGAGCAAGATCGCCGTGGGGCCAGATACGTTTGCCCGCACGGTCGCCTTCGCGATCAACGAGCCCGATGACGTCGATATCAACGAGATCTTGTTCCGGCCGACCGCCCAGCCGGTTTGACTTGGAAGGGGCTATGCTTTCGGTATCCCAAGGCCGGCTCCACCATTTCTGGATCGGCTAGACCTTCTTCAGCCCAGCCCTGAATCGCCTGCCGTTGGCCACATAATGCGCGGCCGAAGCGCGCAGCCTGGCGATTGCGGCTTCGTCGAGCGTCCTGACGACGCGCGCGGGCGAGCCGACGATCAGCGAATTGTCGGGGAATTGCTTACCTTCGGTGACCAGCGCACCGGCCCCGACCAGCGAGTTGTTACCGATCTTCGCGCCGTTCAGCACGATGGCGCCCATGCCGATCAGGGTGTTGTCGCCGATCGTGCAGCCATGCAGCAAGGCACGGTGGCCGATCGTGCAGCCCTGGCCGACGGTCAGCGGAAAGCCGGCGTCGGTGTGCATGATTGTGTGCTCCTGCACGTTTGTGTCGGCGCCGATGGCGATCGGCTCGTCGTCGCCGCGGATAACGACGCCGAACCAGAAACCGGCATTGCGGCCAATCCTGATATTGCCGATCAGCGTGGCATCCGGCGCGATCCAGTTGCTGTCGACGTCCTCGAAGGCGGGCGCTTTTCCGTCAATCGCGTAGATCGGCATTGCTGTCTCCAGATCGTCTCACACCGACAAGCTGCCAGACCCTAGAAGCGAAGCCGCCCAGGACGCAATGGCGATCACCACCATGCCCAGCGCCAGCGCCCAGATGGTCGCCGTACAGCCGCAGGAGATCAGCCCCAGCACCGAGATGCGACGCTCGCGCCAGGCGTCCAGCGCCTCGTTGGCGAACATCAGCGGCCCGGCGCAAGCCGTCGCCGCGAGCGAGCGCAGCATGTGCTTCGACGATACATAGGGCTGGACGAAGGCAAGCTTGCGGCCGGCGATCAGTTCCATCGCCGATCCGGCCAGGCCGCAAGCCGTCAGCCCGGCCATAAAACTGAATATGATTTGTTCGACCGGCCCCATCTTTACCCTCCGTTTACCATGAAATCGCACAGTCGTCCGCAAAAGCTGCGAAGCAAGAGCCGTGCCGCGCGGAAATGTGCCGCTCAGGCACACCCGACGGGACGGTAAACGAGGGTCGCGATGAAGCAGGGAGCCGCCACGGAGGGCCAGCAACTCAGCGTCGTCGATTCGACGCTGATGAAGCGGGTGTTTTATGCATTCGCAACGCTGGCGCTGCTTTCGATGGCGATCAGCCTTGGCGGCAGATGGTTCGGCCGCTCGATCGCCATGGCCGGGTACACCGACGACACCACGGTCCACAAGGTCGTCATCGGCAACAACATCATCGCCGTGCCGGCCAATGTCATCCGCTTTGCCCAGGCCCGGCGCGACGGCATCGCCTCACGGCTCGACCTCTATCTGCGCTATCCCGAGATGGACGGCTACAGCGAGGCTGCCCGCAACGACTTCAACCACACCGGACCCAGCAAGGACATCGTCTTCCTGTCGTTCGAGCCGCAGATGATGTCGCGCGACATGAGCGGCCGCTTTGCGCCGATCTACAGTGCGCTGATTGCCAAGCCGGGTACGCCCGGCCCTAGCGGCACGACGCTTTACGCCTTCAGCGAAAAGTCAGGCTATCTCAACGAAGTGCTGGCGGTCGCCGACCGCCCCGGCAAGGATCCGTTTGTCGCACGCTGCCTGAGCGGCCCGAGCGCGGACGAATCGCTAGCGCCCTGCGAGCGCGATATCCTGGTCGGCGACAATCTCAGCCTCACCTACCGCTTCCCCCGGGAATTCCTGGGCAACTGGCAGGCGCTCGACGCGGCGATTTCGGGCGAGGCAACGCGTGTGCTGAAGACCGGGCGGTAAGCAACGAAACGAGCCGTTCCGTAGCGATCCTTCGCTGTCCCGCCGGCGCCAGCCGCAAAATTCCCGGCTCAGGCCAGATCGATGTCGAGGATCGCCATCGAGAAATTATAGTCGCCGTCGTCCTCGTCCTTGAAGACGATGCCGAGGAACTCGTCGCCGACATAGACCTCGGCCGAATCTTCCTTGCGCGGCCGCGCCTTCACTTCGAGTTTTGGGTTCTGGAAGGTGCGCTTGAAATAGGCGTCCAGCTTTCTGATTTCGTCCGGCTTCAACAGTCTTCTCCGATCGTCGCTTGCTAAAGTGCGTCGCGTCTGAAGAGATCGATGCGACGCGCTTTGAATCTTGCTTCATCCATGTCGCTATCCCAAAACCGCTGGGCACTTTTGGGCGACATGCATTGGTGCGCTTCTGGCACGTCGACAATGGCCATGTAAAGGCAAGCCGGCACAGGGGGCAGGAATTCAGCCCCCGCCCGAGCACTCAGATGTCGAAGCTGACGACGTGGTCCATCGTCTGTGATGGCAACAGCTGGTCCATCTGCCGCGAAGGCTGATCGCAGCCGGTCTCGCCGACGACGCGGGCCGGCACGCCGGCAACCGTCTTGTTGTGCGGTACCGGCGACAGCACCACCGAGCCGGCCGCGATTTTCGAGCAATGGCCGATCTCGATGTTGCCGAGGATCTTGGCGCCGGCGCCGATCAGCACGCCGTAGCGGATCTTGGGGTGGCGGTCGCCGCCGGCCTTGCCGGTGCCGCCCAGGGTGACGCCGTGCAGGATCGACACGTCGTCCTCGATCACCGCCGTCTGGCCAACGACGAGGCCGGTGGCGTGATCGAGGAAGATGCCCTTGCCGATGCGGGCGGCCGGATTGATGTCGGTCTGGAACACCGAGGACGACCGGCTCTGCAAATACAGCGCAAAATCCTGGCGGCCCTGGTTCCACAGCCAATGCGCCAGCCGGTGCGTCTGGATGGCATGAAAACCCTTGAAGTAGAGCACCGGCATGATGAAGCGGTCGCAGGCCGGATCGCGGTCGTAATAGGCCTGGATGTCGACGCGCACCGTCGTCGACCAATCCTTGTCGTCGGCCGCCATTGCCTTGAATGTCTGGCGAATGAGGTCGGAGCCGATGTCCTGGTGGGCGAGGCGCTCGGCCAGCCGGTGAATGACCGCTTCTTCCAGGTTTTCCTGGTTGAGGATGGTCGAATAGAGGAACGCCGCCAGCAGCGGATCGCGGTTGACCGCTTCCATCGCTTCATCGCGGATCGAACGCCAGATCGGATCTACCGGCTGCACCATGGTGGGACGGGAAATCGTAACGCTGTTCATCTGATGTCTCCGGCCATCCAATGTCATCCACTGTCTTGGCGGCTTGCCTATTCTCCGGCCGCACCTATAAGCCAGATCATAGCACGGGTGAACTCAATTTTCCTTAGTGCTTCGTCAAATGGATTTGGTTGGCGGAATTTCAAGCAGCCATGGAAAACGCAACCTTGATCGACGAGACCCTGAAGCGCGAGCTTTCCGCGCTCTATGCGGCCGAAGATCGCCACTACCACGACCTTGGCCATATCGAGGCGATGCTGGCGCTAGCCAACCATTACAAGGCATTGCTGCATGATCCTGAAGCAGTCGAAGCGGCGATCTGGTTCCACGACGCGATCTACGACAGCCGCGCCAAGGACAATGAGGCGAGGAGTGCCGCACTTGCCGAGGAGAAGCTCGCCGGCCGCGCCGATGCACAACGCCTTCGTCGCATCGCGGCGATGATCACTGCCACTGCCAGCCACGAATTGCCGCCCCTTGGCGATCAACATTCGGTTCGTGATGCGGCGCTGTTCCTCGACATGGACCTGGCGATCCTGGGTGCCGCGCCTGACGTGTTTGACGCCTACGAACAGGCGGTTCGCCGCGAATACCAGTGGGTCGGTGAGCCGATGTGGCGGGCCGGCCGTGCCGCCGTCCTGAAGGGCTTCCTCGCCCGCCCGCATATCTTCCACAGCGAGGAGTTCCGCCGGCGCTTCGAAACGCGGGCCAAGCAAAACATTGCACGCTCGCTCAGGGCGCTTGGGCACGGCCAGGGCGGATAGTAGTTCGCGTCGCTCGCGTGCGTCTGGGATATTTGCCCGAAATCAGGTGAATGCGCCAAAAGTCGATGCCATTCCCCACAACATGAACACCCCGGCCGCCAGCGACGCACCATTGACCACGATGCCAGCCAGGCCGAGCACACGATTGTCGTTTGGGCGACCAACGGCCATCAACCCGAAGACCACTCCCGTAAGATGTGCCAAAGGCCCGGCCAGAAAAAATACCGCAGCGAAGAAGCCCGTCGCACTGTTCTGGAGCAGTGGAGACGCGTCGCTCGGCATTGCTATCAACGCGGTGATCGCCATCGCCCCTGCCGCTAAAGCAGCCAGCGCTAGAACAACGGACCATTCGCCGAACGTGCTTTTTGCAATGACGCCCGGCAAAGCGGCGTCGGTCCTTCCCCATTGTGCCATGATACCCCCTGCCCTCCGTTCAGCGCATGGCGGGTTTGAACCGATCCACACGTCGCGCTTATTTACTCCTGTATCGTTGCAAAACCGCTAAGGACCCCAGCTTCAGGCGCAATGGCCGCTTCGGGAGCCGTCCATCAAAGCGGATGCTCGGCATAAAACTCCAGCACGCGCTGCTTGAAGGTCTTGTCGCCGACCGCCAGCATATGGTCGCGGCCTTCGATGTGAAAAGCCCTGGCGTTGGGCATCAGAGCGGCGAGTTCATCCGGCGAGCCGCCGATGTCGTCCTTGGTGCCGACGGCGATCAGCGTCGGCTGGGCAATGCGGGCAATGTCGGCCTCGCTCAGCAATTCGCGCGAGGTGGCGATGCAGGCGGCGAGCGCGCGGCGATCGCTGCGGGTCTGATCAGCGAAGGCGCGGAACGAGCGGCCGCGCGGGTCGCTGGTGCCTGCCGGGTCCTCGGCCAGGAGGGCGTCGGCTATAGGATCCCAGTCGCCAACGCCGTCGACCATGCCGACGCCGAGACCGCCGAAGACCAGCGTCGCCACCTTGTCCGGGTTGGAGAGCGCCAGGAACGCCGATATGCGCGCGCCCATCGAATAACCCATGACATGGGCGCGTTCGATGCCGAGATGGTTCAAAAGCGCTGCCGCGTCGGACGCCATTTTTGCCGGCGTGTAGTCGGCTTCGTCATAGCTCTTCGACGACGAGCCATGGCCGCGATTGTCGAAGGCGATCGCACGGTAGCCGGCATCGTTCAGCGTCTTGAACCAACCGGGCGACACCCAGTTGACGTAATGGCTCGAGGCAAAGCCGTGGATCATCAGCACCGGATCGCCCTGCCCCGATGCCGGTTGGCGATCAAGGAAAGCAAGGTCGAAACCATCATGGGAGAAGAACTGCATCGGCCGAAGATCCTGCCCGTTCGTTCAGTCGGAATCGACACTCGGCGCGTCGCCCTTGTCGGGCGGCGGCATGGCCGGCCCCGGCGCCGAGCCGATGGCCGGATGGCGCAGCAGGTCGCCGTCCTTAATGCCCTCTTTGGCGGCGGTGCCTGCCTTGAGCTCGAGCACGAAACGCACCGGTTCGTTCGGCGAGATGATCGCCTCCGACTGCGGCTCGCCTTGCTCGATCGCCCGGATCCGGCCGTCCTGGCCGACGAAGATCAGGTCGAGCGGCATCGGCGTGTTCTTCATCCAGAAGCTCACATCCTGCGGCGCACCGAACACGAACAGCATGCCGTGATTGTCGGCCATGTGCCGACGGAACATCAGGCCGGCCTCTCGCTCGGCGGGCGTGTCGGCAATTTCGACGGAGAAAGAACGCTCGCCGGCCTTCGTCACCGCAACCAGCGGCGCCGGGTCGACGGGAAGGATCATCGCCTTGCCGTCGGCCGAACTCGGTTGCTGAAAATAGAAGAAGGCGCTTGCGGCGACGATGAGGAAAATCCCGGCGCAGAGCGCGCCCGCCGTCAGCCGGTTCCTGTGAGCCATATGAAATCCTCGACCGGAACTAATGCGAGACCGGCAAGGTACCCATATCGGGGTGAATTTCGGCAGCCATAAGGCCTTTGTCGCCGCGTCCGAAGCGGACCAGCACCACCTGGCCCGGGCGGAGTTCGGTGATGCCGTAGCGGCGCAGCGTCTCCATGTGGACGAAAATATCCTCGGTGCCCTCGCCCCGGGTCAGAAAACCGAACCCTTTGGTGCGGTTGAACCATTTCACCAGCGCCCGTTCGAGGCCGCTTTCCGGCGTCACCGCGACATGGGTGCGCTGCTCCTGCATCTCCGCCGGATGGATCGCCGTGGTGACATCCATCGAGAGCACGCGGAAGGCCTGCAGCCCGCGCTCGCCCTGCTTGACCAGGCAGACGACACGGGCGCCTTCAAGCGCGGTCTGAAAACCGTCCTTTCGAAGGCATGTCACATGGAGGAGGATGTCGCCCGAAGTACCATCATCGGGAAGGATGAACCCGTAGCCCTTGGCTACGTCGAACCATTTGATGGCGCCAGCGATTTCGACGAGATCGGCCGTATCGACGCTCTCATCCCGCTTCAACGCATCGTTACCGGCCCCGTCCCGCCCCATGAAAGAGGCCTTTTCCCCCATAAGAACGCCCCCTTTTTTCAAGAAACACTGCAACTGATTCTTGGTATCAGATTAACACCGCGGCTTCCGGTGTGTGCAAGACCTGACGTGCCTTTTTTCACGGTTCCGTACAGGAATAGCGGATTTGCCGTTTGCCGGCGCTGGCAAGCGTGGCCGATTGCCCTTTGGCCGGGCCGCCCCTATGGTGCGCCGCAACGCAACATAAGGAGGAAATCATGCGCTATCTGCACACCATGGTCCGCATCGCCGACATCGATGCTTCGCTCGATTTCTACTGCAACAAGCTTGGCCTCAAGGAAGTGCGCCGCCATGAAAACGAGCAGGGCCGCTACACGCTGATCTTCCTCGCCGCGCCCGAAGACGAGCAGAACGGCATCTCCGAAAAGGCGCCGCTGATCGAGCTGACCTACAATTGGGACCCGGAAGACTACAAGGGCGGCCGCAATTTCGGCCATCTTGCCTATGAGGTCGACGACATCTACGCCACCTGCCAGCGGCTGATGGACAATGGCGTTACCATCAACCGGCCGCCGCGCGACGGCAACATGGCGTTCGTCAAATCACCGGACGGCATCTCGATCGAGCTGTTGCAGAAAGGCCCGGCCAAGCCGAAGGCCGAGCCGTGGGCGTCGATGCCGAACACCGGCAGCTGGTAACCGATCACGCTATCTTGAGCGGACGCAGGCGGCGCCCTGGTTCTGTTTTCGCGTCCGCCTTCCCAAGGAGAATTCATTCATGCCGGCCAGCCATGTCGACGTCGCCACCGAACATGCCAGCCGCTATCTGCAGCAGCTGTGCAAACATTGGGCGCACAAGTTTCCCGTCGAATTCGACCCGAACCACGGCACCATCGATCTGACTCTCGGCCGCACGGTTCTCGATGCGCACCCGGCTGCGCTGCACATTGCGGTGACGACCGATGAAGCTGGCTCGCTCGAGCGCCTGGAAACGGTCGTCGCCGAGCACATCAAGCGCTTCGCCTTCCGTGAAGAGCTGGCATTCGACTGGAAACGCGCTTCGGCCGCGTAGACGACCTGTCAACCGCGGGCCTTGGCCATCTCGAGCAGCATCAGCACGGTGCGCCAGTTGCGCGCCGTGCAGGGCACCTTCAGAACGCGCGGGATGAGATTGGCAAAGACCGATTTGCCGAGGCCGTCGGGCGCATGCAGGTAGAGCACGTCGCCCTTGATCTCGAAGCGTTCGGGCCCGGTGCATTTTTCCGCCAGCCGGGCGATCTCCTCGGCAGTCGGCCGGCGCTCCAGTGCATAAGCATGCAGCTTGGTCGGCTCGCCGGCCGCTTCCGGATAGGGATTGTCCGCCGCCAGCCGCTCGAGCCAGCCGAAATCGCGCACCATGATGCGCGAATGGAAGCCCCATTTCTTCTCGAATTCCGCTTCCAGCCGCTTGGTCAGCGTCGCCGCATCGCCATCTGGCGACCGGAACACGGCGTTGCCGCTCTGCACATAGGTGGCGACATCGGAGAAGCCGAGCTGCTCCAAGAATGACCTGAGCTCCGCCATCTTGACGATGCGGTTGCCGCCGACATTAATGCCGGAAAACAGCGCGATAAAAACGTTCGCCGGAGTGTTCGGAAGGTCGTTGCTGCTCATATGATGAACCCGGCGAGCGTCTCGTTGTCGGTAATGTCTTGGTAGTGAACGCTTTCGGCGTCGAAATTCGCCTTGAGCAGGTCGAAATTGCGGCGGTCCTTGGTTTCGATGCCGATCAGCACCGAGCCGAAATTGCGCGCCGATTTCTTCAGATATTCGAAGCGGGCGATGTCGTCGTCGGGGCCTAGCAATTCGAGGAAATCGCGCAACGCGCCGGGCCGCTGCGGAAAGCGGATGATGAAGTATTTCTTCAAGCCCTCGAAGCGCAGGGCCCGTTCCTTCACATCCGGCAGCCGCTCGAAATCGAAATTGCCGCCGGAGACCACGGCGACGATGGTCTTGCCCCTGATTTCCTTTTTGGAAAAATCCTTGAGCGCATCGATCGCCAGCGCACCGGCCGGCTCGAGCACGACGCCTTCGACATTGAGCATTTCGATCATGGTCGCGCAGAGCCGGTTTTCCGGGATCAGCCGCACTGCATCGGCAGCAAACTCCTTGAGGTGGCGCAGCGGCTCGCGGCCGATCTCGGCCACCGCCGCGCCGTCGACGAAATTGTCGACCTTGGCGAGCTTGACCCGCTTTCCGGCGGCGAGGCTCTGGCTCAGGCTCGGGGCGCCGGCCGGCTCGCAAAAGACGAAACGTGTTCCACGCTGCTGGTCGGCGAAATAATGGGAGACGCCGGCCGCCAGGCCGCCGCCGCCGACCGGCAGCATGATGATGTCGGGCATGCGCGCGCCGGGCATCTGGCCTGATATCTCGTAGGCGACGGTCGCCTGCCCTTCGATGATGTCCTTGTGGTCGAAAGGCGGCACCATGTGCGCGCCGGCACTTTCGGTGAATTCGAGTGCCGCGCGATAACAGTCGTCGAAGAAATCGCCGACCAGCCTGATCTCGACGAACTCGCCGCCGAACAGCCGCGTCTTGTCGATCTTCTGCTGCGGCGTGGTCACCGGCATGAAGACGACGCCCTTCTTGCCGAAATGGCGGCAGACGAAGGCAAAGCCCTGCGCGTGATTGCCGGCCGAGGCGCAGACGAACAGCTCGGCGGCGTTGCCGGCGGCAAGCGTCTTGCGGAAGAAGTTGAAGGCGCCGCGGATCTTGTAGGAGCGCACCGGCGTCAGGTCCTCGCGCTTCAGCAGCACCCGCGCGCCGCTCTTCTTCGACAGATAGTCGTTTTCCTGCAGCGGCGTTTCCGGAAAGATCTCGCGGATCGCGGCAGCGGCGGCAGCGACGCGAGAGGAGAAACTGGTCATGGCAAGAGCACCCCACAGGCTAGCCGAATTCGGTCCCGCTATTGCATATCCGGCTTCACGAAGCCATTGTCCGGCCACCCTCAAAGGGTGTTCCCAAAACCTCGTTGGCCGTTAGGAGCGTCTGTTCATGCCTGTCGCATCGGTGGCCCAGAAAACCGTGTCGCTGCCGGAGTTCGGCGAGCCGACGGTGATGCCGCTGGTTCCGCGCGCCACTTATGAGGCCCACATCGCGGCACTGGTTGCACGCGGCGGCGAAGCGGAGTTCGACGCGTTCGTCGTTTATGGCGACCGCGAACATGCCGCCAATGTCGCCTATCTCTGCGGCTACGATCCGCGCTTCGAGGAGACGCTGCTGGTCATCGTTCCCGGCAAGCCGCCGAAACTGCTGGTCGGCAATGAGGGCTGGGGCTATGCCGAGATCTGCGACGGGCCGTACGAGCGCGTGCTTTACCAGACCTTTTCGCTGCCGGCGCAGCCGCGCGACCCCTCGCAAGCGCTTCCCAACATTCTTGCCGATTGCGGCCTGAAAGCCGGCCAGCGCATCGGCGCCATCGGCTGGAAACCGTTCGGCCCCGGCGATGCCGGTTTTGGTGAAACGACGCTCGACCTGCCGTCCTTCATCGCCGACACGCTACGCACGCTTGCCGGCAGGGGTGTGATCGTCAACGCGGCGAACCTCTTGATGAACCCTGCCGACGGCCTGCGCGCCATCAACGAGGCCGACCAGCTGGCCGCGTTCGAATTCGCCGCGACCTATTCCTCGCAAGGCCTGCGCAATGTCCTACAGGTCATCGAACCCGGCATGACCGAATTGCAGGCGGCGCGGCTGATGGGCATCAACGGGCTGCCGCAATGCTGTCACCCGATGCTGTCGGCCGGCAGGCGCGCAGCCTATGGCTTGCCGAGCCCCCGTCTCGACGTCATCAAACGCGGCGACCCGATCACCATGGCCTATGGCATCCAAGGTTCGCTCAACGCCCGCGCCGGTTTTCTGGTCGAGGATGCGGCCGAGCTTCCGAAGGGCATCCAGGACTATGTCGAGAAACTGGTCGCGCCCTATTTCTGCGCCGTCGTCGACTGGTACGAGACGGTCGGCATCGGCGTTCCCGGCGGCACGCTGTGGCAGGCGGTGCACGAGCGGATCGGCGATCCGTTCTTCGGCGTGTCGCTCAATCCCGGCCATCTCATCCATATCGACGAATGGATGCATTCGCCGGTATTTTCCGGCTCCGACATCAGATTGAGGTCGGGCATGGCCTTGCAGGTCGATATCATCCCGGCGACCGGCACCGATTATTTCACCACCAACATCGAGGACGGGATCGCGTTGGCAGACGACGCGCTGCGCGAAGAGATCGCGGCGCGCTATCCCGAAGCCTGGCGCCGCATCGAGGCGCGCCGCGCCTTCATGCGCGACGTGCTTGGCATAAGGCTGAAGCCGGAAGTGCTGCCGTTTTCCAACATCCCGGCGTTCCTGCCGCCGTTCTGGCTTTCGCGCAACAGTGCGATGGCCGTCGCGAGGCACTGAGCGCATTTCGGCATCCGCGACTTACTTCTGCCGCACTTCGCCTGTCCGGGAGGGGCGGCGGAGGTGGATGGCCTTTGGTCAGGCCGGAGTGGAATTGCTTAAGTGCCCTTGAAGACGATTTGCATCATTGTCCTTGCCGCGCTGCTCGCCGGCTGCGGCGGCCGCCAAACCGAGGAACTGCTCGGCAGCGCCATGATGGCGGTGCCGGTGACGGAAATCGCCGGCAACCACTCGATCTTCATCGCCACCACCCGCAAGCGCTCCGACGATCCCAACAAGGTCTTCGACGGCGAGCGGTCGGCGACGCTGAACTATGCCCGCGTCAATGTCACCGTCCCCGGCATCCACAAGACAGGCCAGATCGAGCGGCGCTCGCGCGGCAAGTCGGACGATCCGGCCAAATACTTCATGGCTTCCGAGGTCGTCGGATACGACACCCAGCCGAAATTCTCCAGCGCGCTCAGCGCCGACATCGCGGCGCGCGGCGGCCGCGTCATGGTCTTCGTCCACGGCTACAACACCGGCTTCGACGACGCGGTCTACCGCGTCACCCAGATCACCCATGATTCCGGCTATCCGGGCACGCCGGTGCTGTTTTCCTGGGCGTCGGGCGCCAAGACCACGGACTATGTCTACGACAAGGAAAGCGCCAGCGTTGCCCGCGACCAGCTCGAAGTGACGCTGAGAATGCTGGCGCAGACCGGCGCGCGGCGCATCGACATCGTTGCCCATTCGCTGGGGACCTGGGTCACCATGGAGGCGCTGCGCCAGCTCGCCATCACCGGCGACCGCGACCTAGGCGGCAAGCTCGGCGACGTCGTGCTGGCCTCGCCCGACATCGACGTCGACGTGTTCAAGAGCCAGATGCGCCGCTACGGCAAGCCGGACAAGCCGTTCATCCTGCTGCTCTCCGACGACGACCGGGCGCTCAGGCTGTCCGGCCTTATCGCCGGCGCGCGACCGCGCGTCGGCGACTACAAGGACGCCGCCGACCTCGCCAGCTATGGCGTGTCGGTCGTCGACCTCTCCAGCGTCAAGGGAGCCGACCGTTTCAACCACACCAAATTCGCCGACAATCCGGAATTGGTGCAGTTGATCGGCCAGAAGCTGCGCGAGGATGACGGGTTTGCCAGCGACCGCGAGGTGACCGACCGGATTGCCTCGGTCGGACAATAGCTGCATTGCGCGGCAGTCGTTGTTGACCATTGCCGCACCATCGGAACAGTTTGAACTGGACCGTGCCGGCCTCTGCCTCTATCGAATAGGCCAAGACGTCTCCGGCTCGACGTCGCCTTTGCGGGAGCCCGCGTGATCGTGCCTTCGAAGATCTTTCTCGTCGTTGCGTTCGCGCTCGCGCTGGCAGGCTGCGCCGGCCAGAACACGCACGATCTGCTCAACAAGACGACGATCATCGTGCCTGCTTCGGACATTGTGGCGACGCACAAGATCTTCGTCGCCACAACCCGGCAAAGGGCAACGAAGGAGCCCCGGCAGGTGTTCGACGGCGACCGTTCGCCGACCACCAGCTTTGCCAGCGTCGAGGTGACGGTGCCGAAGGTGCACCAGGTCGGCGCCATCGAACGGGTCAAGGGCTCGGCCAACAGCAATCCGGCGAAGGATTTCACGGCGACCGGCGTCACCTTCTACAAAGGCGCGCCGCAATTCGCCAAGGCTGTCGGCGCCGACATCGCCATGCGCGGCGACCGCGCGCTGGTTTTCGTGCACGGCTTCAACAACGGTTTTGACGACGGCATCTACCGGCTGACGCAGATCGCGCACGATACGAAATATCCGGGCACGCCGGTGCTGTTTTCGTGGGCGTCGAGCGGCAAGACGACCGGCTACATCTACGACAAGGAAAGCGCCAATGCGGCGCGCGACGATCTCGAAGCGACGCTGCGCATGCTCGCCAAGAGCCGCGCCAAGAGCATCGACATCATTGCCCATTCAATGGGGACCTGGGTGACGATGGAAGCGTTGCGGCAGCTTGCCATCACCGGCGACCGCGACCTCGGCGGCAAGCTCGGCTACGTCATCCTGGCTTCGCCCGACATCGACGTCGACGTGTTCAAGAAGCAGATGATCCGCTACGGCAAGCCCGACAAGCCGTTCGCCGTGCTGCTTTCGGGCGACGACCGGGCGCTCAGGCTGTCGACGCTGATCTCCGGCGACAAGCCGCGCGTTGGCGACTATGGCGACGCGGCCGACCTCGCCAGCTATGGCGTCTCGGTGGTCGACCTGACCAAGACCAAGGGCGGCGACCGGCTGAACCACGCCAAATTCGCCGACAACCCGTTCCTGGTGCAACTGCTCGGCGACCGCCTGCGCGCCCCGGCCGGCCTCGCCTCTGAAGAGACCGCGCCGGCCCAGCTCGACAATCTCGGCCAGGGCCTCGGCAAGGCCGTCGGCTCGGTCGCCGAAATCGTCATCACCACGCCGTTCAAGGTGCTGACCATCGCCACCGGCGGCTGAAGAAGCGCCCCGGCGGCGTTCAAACGAACAAATCAACCTTCTGGAAGGTCGTCACGTCGATCAGGCCGACGTCGGAAATCCTGAGCTCGGGGATCACGACCAGCGCCAGCAGCGAGTGCTGCATGTAGGCGTTGTTCAGCGAGCAGCCCATCTGGCGCATGGCGTCGCTGAGTTTGTCCGCCTTGGCGGCGACGATTTCCGCCCGCTCGTCCGACATCAGCCCGGCGATCGGCATTTCGACCAGCGCCAGTTCCTTGCCCTTGGAGAACAGCACGACGCCGCCGCCGACCTCGCCCAGCCGGTTCACCGCCAATGCCATGTCCTGCTTGTTGGTGCCAACGACGATGATGTGGTGGGCATCATGGGCCACGCTGGAGGCCATGGCGCAGTCGCCGATATAGCCGAAGCCGGAGACGAAGGCGTTGGTGACGCCGCCGGTGCCCTTGTGGCGTTCGACCAGCGCGATCTGGCAGACATCGTTGCGGCGATCCATGGCGACCAGCCCGTCCTCGACAGCAAGATCGGCCTCCAGCGCCCGCGTCGGCGCCTGGTTCTCGATGACGCCGATGACCCGCACCCGCACTTCGTTGGCGCCCATGGGTGCCGCGATCTCGAAATCGCCTGCCTTGAGCTTCTTGCCGAGCTTGACGGTGTTCTTCGCCGTCCGCGGATAATTGTAGGCTGGAATGTCGATTTCGAGTTTGCCGCCCTTGGCCAGCCTGACGCCGCGGCCATAGACCTCGTCGATGGTCATTTCGGCGAGGTCGGAGACGATCAGCAGATCGGCGAGCCGTCCCGGCGCTATCGAGCCGATCTCGCGCTCTAGCCGGAAATGCTGGGCGGTGTTGAGCGTCGCCATCTGGATCGCCGTCATCGGCTTCAAGCCCTGGCTGATGGCGTGGCGCACGACCCGATCCATATGGCCTTCGTGCACCAGCGTACCGGAGTGGCTGTCGTCGGTGCACAGGATGAAGTTGCGCGGGTCGAGCCCGCTCTCCGTCACCGCCTTGATCTGCGAGGCGACGTCATACCAGGCCGAGCCCAGCCGCAGCATCGCCTTCATGCCCTGGCGGACGCGGGCGATGGCATCCTCGGCGCGCGTGCCTTCATGATCGTCCTCGGCGCCGCCGGCGACATAGCCGTGGAACGGCAGGCCGAGATCGCGCGAGGCATAGTGCCCGCCGACAGTCTTGCCGGCCCTCACCGTCGCCGCGATCTCGCCCGACATCACCGGATCATTGGCGACGACGCCCGGAAAATTCATCACCTCGCCGAGCCCGACGATGTTCTCCCAGGTCATCGCCTCGGCAACATCGGCGACGGTCAGCTCAGCGCCGGCATGCTCCAGCCCCGGTGCCGACGGCACACAGGACGGCATCTGCACGTGCACGTTGACCGGCATGGCGACCGCCTCGTCATGCATCAGCCGCACGCCCGGCAGGCCGAGCACGTTGGCGATCTCATGCGGATCGATGAACATCGATGTGGTGCCGTGCGGGATCACCGCGCGGCAGAATTCCGTCACCGTCACCATGCCGCTCTCGACATGCATATGCGCGTCGCAAAGCCCCGGCACCAGATAGCGGCCGCCGGCATCGACCACCTTGGTGCCCTGGCCGATGGCGTGGCCGGCATTCGGCCCGCAATAGGCAAAGCGGCCGCCGGCGATGGCGATGTCGGTGCCGGCGATGATCTCGCCGGAATGAACGTTGACCCAGCGCCCGTTGCGGATGACGAGATCGGCGGGCTTGCGGCCCATGGCGACATCGACCAGATGCGTCGCCATCTCGGCCCAGGGTTTTGGTTTTGTCGTATTGGCGGTCTTCGGCATCAACAGGCTCCTCTTTGCCCGACTGTGCCAAGCCGCGAGGATTTTGACCAGCGAGGAAGTCAGCGCGGACGACGAAGTTGCAGATCTCCCCCCTTCAGGGGGAGATTGATGCCACCACGGCTTTCGCCAATCGCCAAGGCTGGGAAGGCAGGACAAAGGCATGCTTTTGTGTCGGCCGCAGCAACTTTGTTCTTGCTTTGTGCCGGCAGCTATGCTACTAATTTGGCTATGGTGCCAATTGGCTCCAACGACCCGCCCGCCGAGGCGGGTTTTTTGTTATCGCGCCATTCACGGCAAAATGGCCCAAGCGGAATACGATTCCGTTGCGGCCAATCAGCTTTCGTCTCGACGGTCGCTGAGTTTGACGCACCCCATCGTTCGAGCCTTCAGCCGGTTCAATCAATTCGATCCCCGAACTGTCACTTTTTGCTCGGATCGTCTGCCGGGTTGACGTAGGTGATCTTGAATGGCCCCTCGCCATGAACCTCTACGATCGTATCGCTTGTCGTCCAGGCGAAGTGATTCATTCCGGCCGGTGCGACGCCGAAGCCGCCAGCAGTCAGTTCGACGCCTTTCGCCTCGTCGAGCTTATCGCCCATTCCAAAATGGAAGTTGCCGGAAAGCACCGTCATGTATTCCGTGGTGGGATGATTATGTGCGGCAATTTTGTAGCCGGCGGGTGCCTTCAACCGCAGCACAAAGGCGCCGTCCTTTGAGGGATCTCCAGCGACAACAGCCATTTCCGCCCCAGCCGGAATGACAGCAGGAGCAGGACCCCATTTGATGTCTTTGGCGTTCATCGGCCTCTCGTCAGCAGACAGAGGCGCCGTCCCAACAAGCAGCAGTGCCAGGGCAGAGGCAAGCTTGAGCATGACAATCTCCTCGTGTCTGTAGGCGACTGCGTCGAGTATCGGCGGGCCGATCCACTTGCCGATTGGAGTCTATCAGGCCAGAGCGCCCGACGCATCCTGCGAACGGGGGACACGCATTCGCGGTAGCCTCGGAAGCTGCCGCTAAAAAACATTTCCAGGTGAAACGATTTTGTTTGTATCTCCGTGGGTAATTGGCCCTCGCTAGCTTCCAGTGCCAGATTTCTCTACGGCAGAAGACGGCTTGACGGCCTTTGGCTGGCGGCTGAAAAGGGCTGGCCTGCGGACGTGGCGGAATTGGTAGACGCAAGGGACTTAAAATCCCTCGATCTCTGATCGTACGGGTTCGATTCCCGTCGTCCGCACCAGATTTGGACTTGAAAGGACAGATCGAGAGCGGGTCATTTCGCGGGACTGCAATTGCCGACCGCTCGCTTATTGAGCTTGCCAGACTTCAGGTCTGACAGTTGCGGAATGGATGCATCAAATCCAGCGTATTTTTCGTAGACGTTCCTGTCCAACGAGATTTGCCGTCCGGCGGCGGTAAAAGCGACCATCCCTGTACTACCGACATAAGCTTGCGCTGCTCGCATTCTGCAGAAGTATTTTTTCTCGCCGTTGGAAACGAACCAGCCCAGTGAGCCTGACGCACCTCGCGACAGCTTGCCGGTCTTGTATCCTTTGCCCTGCAGGTTGGAGTAGGATTCAGCGTGTGAGGGGGCAATCGATGCCAAGAGAAAGACAGCCGTCGAAATCGCGCCCAACCACTTCGGCAAGTTTTTGATAATCATGGATCTGTTCCCCTCAGCTGCATCTCAGCCCGTTGCGGCAAGGAATTAAAGCCGTTCACCTCCCGATCGGGTTCAGCTTCAAATGCTGGATTAAAATAATCGTCTTGGCGTCGATGATCCGACCATCGTGGATGCCGGCCAGAGCCTCGTCGAGCGGCATTTCGAGAACCTCGATGTCTTCGCCTTCGTCGTGGGCGCCGCCGCCGTCGGAAATGCGGTCGGCGGGCGAATAGCGGGCGACGAAGAACCAGAGCCGCTCGGTCACGCTACCGGGGCTCATATAGGGCGAAAACAGCCGCTGCACGTCCTTCAGACGGTAGCCGAGTTCCTCCTCGGCCTCCTTGCGGATGCAGGTTTCGGGATCGTCTTCGTCGAGCAGGCCGGCACAGGCCTCGATCAGCGGCTCCTTGTGGCCGGTGACGTAGGCGGGGTAGCGGAACTGCCGCACCAGAAGCACCGTCGACCGCTCGGGATCGAAAGGCAGGATCACCGCGCCGTCGCCGCGATCGTAGGTTTGGCGGGTATGCGTTTCCCATTTGCCGTCGCGCCGGCGATAGTCGAAGACGGTCTTTTTCAAAACCGCCCATTCGTCGGAAAGGACTTCCTCAGAGCGGATGCGAATGCGATCTTCCATGGTGGACTCCCTGCTGCCGCGGCAAGGCGTAGCCGCGAACGGCCGTTCGTGCAATCGGTCCACCAATTGGTCCAGGGGCCGTTTCACCGTCTCGTGTCTGGCGCTGGCACAGTCGGCTGCCTAAATAGCGGCAACCCTTTCCGGAGTTTTTTATGACCTCATCGCTTTTCCAGCCGATCACCCTCGACGGCCTCACCTTCCCCAACCGCATCGCGGTCGCGCCGATGTGCCAGTATTCGGCCGAGGACGGCTCGGCCAGCGATTGGCATCTCTATCACTGGATGAACCTGGCGATGTCGGGCGCCGGCATGGTCACCGTCGAGATGACCGATGTCGAACGGCGCGGCCGCATCTCGCATGGCTGTCTCGGCCTCTATTCCGAGGACAATGAGGCGGCTGCCCGGCGCACGCTGGATGCAGCCAAGCGTGTCGCCGCACCGGGCACGAAATTCGGTACGCAGCTTGCCCACGCCGGACGCAAGGCCTCCAACCGCAAACCCTGGGAGGGCGGCGGCCCGCTGCACGCCGATCAGGACCCGTGGCCGATCGTATCGGCCTCGGCGATCGCTTACGACACCGGCTGGCAGGTGCCGCGGGCGCTGGAGGACGACGAGATCCTGCAAATCATCGAACGCTTCGCCGACGCGGCGCGGCGGGCCGAGCGCGCCGGCTTCGACTTCATCGAGCTGCATGCCGCGCATGGCTATCTGATCTTCCAGTTCCTGTCGCCGCTTTCCAACCGGCGTACCGACCGCTGGGGCGGCTCGCTGGAAAACCGCATGCGTTTCGCCGTCGAGATCGCCAACGCGGTAAAGAAGGCGGTGCCCAGGCTGATGCTGGGCGCGCGTCTGTCGATCAAGGAATGGGTCGATGGCGGCTTCGACGTCGAGGATGCGATCGAAGTGGCAAAAGCGCTGAAGGAAGCCGGCGTCGCCTATCTCTGCTGCTCGAGTGGCGGCAATTCGCCGTTGCAGAAGCTGCCGACCGGCCCGGGCTACCAGGTGCATTTGGCCGAAGCGGTGCGCAAGGCCGTCGGCATCCCGACGCGGGCCGTCGGCCTGATCGACGATCCGAAACAGGCCGAGGCGATCGTCGCCGACGGCCGCGCCGACATGGTGGCGCTGGCGCGCGCCTTTCTTGCCGATCCGCGCTGGGGCTGGCGCGCCGCGGCCACCTTCGGCGAGAAAATCCACCCGGCGCCGCAGCTTGCCCGCTCGGTGACGACGATGCAGCACTGGATGAAGGCGGCGAACTGACGGCGGGTTCGTCTCGCTGGACGGGCCAGCACAGCTTCGCACTGATCCTCTGCCGGTGTAGAGTGGCCGGGGCCGCGGCGGGGCGCGGCGGGTTGGGGAGCAGAGACATGTCGTTTAGGGGGATTTCCATTGCGGCTGCCGCCGCGGTTGTGGCCGGGCTGTCGTTCGCCGCATCGACGCCGGCCGGGGCGCAATCTTGCGAAGGTACGGTTCACGGTCTTTCCAGGCACTACAATCTGGCAACGGGAAGCGGCTTTCTCGCCGTTCGGGCCCGACCGAACTCGTCGTCACGCATGATCGGGCAATTGTTCAATGGGGACCAAACCGAGATCTTCGACCGCCGCGGAAACTGGTACCAGGTCGATTTCGGTGGCCGCACCGGCTGGGCGAATGCGCGCTGGCTGCGCAATGACTGCGGCTACTGAGCTATTTTCGCCTGAGCTAAAATAGCAGTTGCAACCAAATCGGCCGCTCCGCGTTGGCGGCGATGATGGACAGCAAGCCATTTGAAAAGCCGGTCGTGGTCGAACTCGGCCATGTCGGCAAGTATCGCCACATCCGCAGCGCCCAGGAGGCGGCGGAGTGCCTGATGACGGTCTGGCCACTCAATCGCGGGCCCCGTCATCGTGATGCCCTCGACACTTGCCTAAAAGTGCTGGAAGGTTATCGTTCGACGGCGGATGCGCGCCGGGCACTGATCGAAGCCGCCAGGGAATCGGACGTGCTGGTCGCAGACGACAGGCTGCCAGACGACAGGTTGGCCGACGACAGGCTGCATTGAGGCAACGGGCTTTCAACCGGAGGGTTTCATGGCGAAACTGACCTACAAGATCGTCGAGCATGACGGAGGCTGGGCCTACAAGGTCGGCTCGACATTCTCCGAAACGTTCCCCACCCATCAGGATGCCTTGCGCGCCGCCGAGATCGCTTCGGCCGAACAGCAGGTCGCCGGCAACACCGACGGCATCCAGTATGAGGACGCCGACGGCAACTGGCACGACGAGCTCGCCGACGGCCGCGACCGGCCGCAGACCGAGGTTTCGGATTAGGGCGTGTCGATATCCCAGTGATGCCGGCGTGCTTTACAGGTCAGTTTGGTAGCGCTACCGTCTCACATCGCGCGCGTGACCGGGGAGGAGCCTGGGCGTCGCCGCGGGCCAGGCAGGAAAGCGGTTTCCTTCGAAGTCGTTGCAGGAATCAGTCGGGAGGAGATCGATGGCGTCTGTCGCAATCGGCGATGTCTACAAATCATTTGGGACCGTCGAGGTCCTGCACGGGGTCAGCGTCGATATAAACGACGGCGAGTTCGTCACGCTGGTCGGACCTTCGGGTTGCGGAAAGTCGACCCTTCTCAGAATGATCGCCGGCCTGGAAAAGATCTCGCGCGGCCAGATCGCGATCGGCAAACGTGTGGTCAACAACGTTGCGCCAAAGGAGCGCGACGTCGCCATGGTCTTCCAGAACTATGCGCTCTACCCGCATATGACGGTTGCCGAGAACATGGCGTTCTCGCTGATGCTCAAGGGCGTTCCCAAGACGGAGAGCGATGCCGGCGTGCGGCGTGCGGCCGAGATCCTGGGACTGGTGCCGCTGCTCGACCGTTATCCCCGCCAGCTTTCCGGCGGCCAGCGCCAACGCGTCGCCATGGGGCGGGCGATCGTGCGCGACCCGCAGGTTTTCCTGTTCGACGAGCCGCTGTCCAATCTCGATGCCAAGCTCCGGGTGCAGATGCGCGCCGAGATCAAGGAACTGCACCAGCGCCTGAAGACCACGACGGTCTACGTCACCCACGACCAGATCGAGGCGATGACCATGGCCGACAAGATCGTCGTCATGCATGACGGCATCGTCGAGCAGATCGGGCCGCCGCTCGAACTCTACGACCGGCCGAACAATCTTTTTGTCGCCAGCTTCATCGGGTCGCCCGCCATGAACATGCTCAGGGGCGAGATCGTAAGCGACGGCTCGCCGTCGTTCCGCGGCGCCGGAGGGATTTCGGTCCCGTTGGCCTCAGCACTTTCCATCGGCAATGGTGAGCCGGTCGTGCTGGGGATACGGCCCGAGCATTTACGGCTGTCCGACCATCAGGGCATTCCGGTCACCGTCGCGGTGGTCGAGCCGACAGGGTCCGAAGTGCAGCTCATCGGCCGAACCGCCGGCGGCGAGGAGATCGTCGCCAATTTCCGGGAACGGCATTCCTTCACGCCGGGCGAAACCATCCGGCTTACGGCCGAGCCTGGCCTCATCCATCTCTTTCACGGCAAAACCGGACAGCGGTTCGAAACACCCATCGAGCAGTAGGACGGCACGGACAATAAGCAGGAGGAAGCGAACATGAAATTCACCAGACGTGACGTGATCCGCACCACCGCCGGCGCGGCGGCGGGAGCCTTGGGAAGCCGGTTCATCGGCTCTCCCGCCTTTGCTCAGGAGGGGTTGAAATACAAGCCCGAGGACGGCGCCAAGCTCAGGCTGCTGCGCTGGTCGCCTTTCGTGCAGGGCGACGAGGACCAATGGCTGGCCAACACCAAGCGCTTCACCGAAGCGACCGGCGTCGAGGTCCGCGTCGACAAGGAAAGCTGGGAGGACATTCGCCCCAAGGCGGCGGTCGCCGCCAATGTCGGCTCCGGCCCGGACCTGATGTTCGTCTGGTTCGACGACCCGCACCAATATCCCGACAAGCTGCACGATGTGACGGAACTAGGCGAATATCTCGGCTCGAAATATGGCGGCTGGCACGATGGACCGCACCAATATGCGACACGGCAAGGCAAGTTCCTCGGCCTGCCACTGGCGACCATCGGCAATGCCATCGTCTATCGCGAAAGCTGGGTGAAAGAGGCCGGCTTCTCAGAATTTCCAAAGGACACGGCAGGCCTGCTCGAGCTTTGCAAGGCATTGCAGGCGAAGGGGCACCCGGCCGGCTTCACGCACGGCCACGGCGTCGGCGACGGCAACAACTACGCCCACTGGCTGCTGTGGAGCCATGGCGGCCAGATGGTCGACGAGAACAGCAAGGTGACGATCAACAGCCCGGAGACGCTGAAGGCGATCGAATACGCGCAGCAACTCTACAAGACCTTCATTCCCGGCACCGAAAGCTGGCTCGACGTCAACAACAACCGCGCCTTCCTGGCCGGCGAATTGAGTGTCATCGCCAACGGGATTTCGGCCTACAACACCGCCAAGATCAACAAGGACAAGGATCCGAAGCTGGCTGAAATAGCCAAGGACATCCGCACCACCAACCTGCCGATCGGCCCGGTCGGAAAATCCGTCGAGCTGTTCCAGGTGACCACGGCCGTGATCTTCGACTACACGCCCTACCCCAACGCGGCCAAGGCCTACCTGCAGTTCATGTTCGAGGATCCGCAAATGTCGCAGTGGATCACGTCGTCGGCAGGCTATTGCTGCCAGACGCTCAAAGCCTTCGATAACAACCCGGTGTGGACGGCCGATCCGAACAATGCCGCCTACGCCAAGGCCTCGGCGACGCTGCGGCCCAACGGCTATGCCGGCCCGCTCGGCTACGCCTCGGCGGCGACCATGGCCGATTATGTGCTGGTCGATATGTTTGCCAAGGCGGTGACTGGCCAGGCGACACCGCAAGAGGCGATGGAAGAGGCCGAAAAGCGCGCCAACCGCTACTATCGCGTTTGAGCCGGCTCGGCCGGGCAGCCATGCTGCCCGGCTTCGAATCGCGCATGGCCGCCCGGCCGTTTACGAAACCTTAGAGGAGCCGACCCATGGCCGTGACCTCCGCCGCCGTTCAGCCGCGTCCCTCGATCTTGTCTCGCATCCTGGCGACCTTGGCCGATAGCCGAAACGCGCTTGGCTTCGGCTTCATGCTGCCGGCGGCGGCATTGCTGCTGGTCTTCCTGACCTATCCACTCGGGCTCGGCGTCTGGCTCGGCTTCACCGATGCCCGCATCGGCCGCCCCGGCATCTTCATTGGCATCGAGAATTACGAATATCTGTGGGACGACGCCGTCTTCTGGCTCTCCGTTTTCAACACCTTGCTTTATACGATCAGCGCCTCGATCCTGAAGTTCGTGCTCGGCCTCTGGCTGGCGCTTATCCTCAACCAGAACCTGCCGTTCAAATCGTTCTTCCGCGCGATCGTCCTGCTCCCCTGGGTGGTGCCGACGGTGCTGTCGGCGATCGCCTTCTGGTGGATCTACGATTCGCAGTTCTCGATCCTGTCCTGGGCGCTTATGGAAATGGGCCTGATCGACCATCGCATCAATTTCCTCGGCGATCCCGAGAATGCGCGGGCTTCGGTCATCGCCGCCAATGTCTGGCGCGGCATTCCTTTCGTGGCGATCACGCTGCTTGCCGGCCTGCAGACGATTCCGCAGTCGCTCTACGAGGCCGCCACGCTCGACGGCGCCAGCCGCTGGCAATTGTTCCGCTATGTGACGCTGCCGCTGCTGACGCCGATCATCGCCATCACCATGACGTTTTCGGTGCTGTTCACCTTTACCGATTTCCAGCTGATCTATGTGCTGACGCGCGGTGGGCCGGTGAATGCCACGCACCTGATGGCGACGCTGTCGTTCCAGCGCGGCATTTCCGGAGGCCAGCTTGGCGAAGGCGCCGCGATCGCAGTCGCCATGATCCCGTTCCTGCTGGCGGCGATCCTGTTCAGCTACTTTGGCCTGCAACGGCGCAAATGGCAGCAGGGCGGCGGAGATTGACATGACCGCGATCGAAACGAGCAAACGCCCGAAACTCGACGAAGGCGGCATGGGCTACCTGCAGAGCGTGCCGCGCCGCGTGGTGACGGTCTATCTGCCGTTGCTGATATTCGTCATCGTGCTGTTGTTTCCGTTCTACTGGATGACGATCACGGCGGTTAAGCCCAATCTCGAGATGACCGACTACGCCAATTTCAATCCGTTCTGGGTGGTGCATCCGACGCTCGAGCATATCCGCTACCTGCTCTTCGAGACCTCCTATCCGGGCTGGCTGCTCAACACGATCATCATCTCGACCGCCGCCACCTTCCTGTCGCTGCTGGCTGCGGTGTTCGCGGCCTATGCCATCGAACGCTTGAGGTTCTCCGGGGCGCGCCAGGTCGGCCTCGCGGTGTTCCTCGCCTATCTCGTACCGCCTTCGATCCTGTTCATTCCGCTGTCGGTGATGGTGTTCAACCTTGGGCTTTACGACACGCCCTTCGCTCTCATCCTCACCTATCCGACCTTCCTGATCCCGTTCTGCACATGGCTGTTGATGGGTTATTTCCGCTCGATCCCGTTCGAGCTGGAGGAATGCGCGCTGATCGACGGGGCGAGCCGCTGGCAGATCCTCACCAAGATCGTGCTGCCGCTGTCGGTGCCGGGCCTAATTTCCGCCGGCATCTTCGCATTCACGCTGTCATGGAACGAGTTCATCTACGCCTTGACCTTCATTCAGTCGTCCGAAAACAAGACTGTGCCGGTCGGCGTGCTCACAGAGCTGGTGCGCTCGGACGTCTATGAATGGGGGGCGCTGATGGCGGGAGCGCTGATCGGCTCGCTGCCGGTGGTGGTGCTCTATTCGTTCTTTGTCGAGCACTATGTTTCCTCGATGACCGGAGCCGTGAAGGAATAGCCGATATCCTGATTAGGTTCGGAGGTATTCCCGGCGGCCGGGATGCGCGGGGCGGCACCCTGCCGGCCGATACCGCGTCCGGGAGGGTGTCAGCTGCCGGTGTCGGACTTCGGCGCAAATGCGCGGTCGGCAATGCGTTCGATGAAAGCGACGACCCGTTCCGGCCCGACGAATTGTGGCATATGGCCAAGCCCCTCGACCGGCTCGAAATCGAGCCCGCTGATCTTTTCCATCAGCGGCCAGCCATGGATATCGATGCCCAGCACGACGTCGGAAGCACCAAACAGAATGCCAGCCGGCATGGTGATCTCGCGATAGCGTTGCTCGATACGGCCAAGGTCGTGCTCGATGGCCACGACATCGGTCGACGTTGCATAGAAATGACTTGGCCTGAGCCCGCACCAGCCGCCGCCCTCGACCATATAGTCGGCCGGCGTCGCCTGCGGCGCGAAGATGAAGGCCAGCGTGCGTTCTGCGTATCTGAGAGCCGCCGGGATCGCCACCGTGTGAGCCATGATCCGGCGCCGCAGCGGCGACTGAATGTATAGCGGGCCGAACTTCTCGCGCGCGTCCGGCTCCATATGGGTCAGCGGCGCCAGCAAGGCGACACCGGAAATCGCCTCGGGATGCTCGACAGCCAGCGTCAGTGCGATGGCTCCGCCCAGCGAATGGCCGACGATCAGCGGCTTTTCCAGTCCCAGCATTTCGATGAAGCGCCGCACGATTTCGGCCTGCTCGGGCAACCGCCCGCTGGCGCCCGTGGCCCGCACCGAATAGCCGGAGCCCGGACGGTCGAGCGCAATCAGCCGATAGTTCGAGCCGAAAATTCCGAACAGCGTGTGGCGGAAATGATGAAGCTGCGCGCCGAGACCGTGCAGGAAGACGATCGGCCGGCCCTCGCCCGTCTCGACATAATGAATGCGGTTGCCGTCGATCTCGATGAATTTCCCGCTGGCCGGCACCAGCCTTTCGGCTTTCGCCGCGATCCGCCGTGTCGCCAGCAGAGGATAGGCTGCCACGACGAGCACCAGCAGAACCAGCGCGCCGGGCAGCCATGGAAGAATCGGTACCGGCATGTCTTGCTCAAGGCTCCAAACCGGCACGCAGCATCACCCGCCGAAGGGTCCACTGCAAGGGAGGTGGCACAGGTGGATCCGTCGTTTGGCGGCATTGCCGCCGGCCGTCCGCCGCGCTATCTCAGGCGACCCGTTTGCCGGAGCCTGCCATGACCGAAATCGTCACCGCCGCCATGCTCGTCATCGGCGACGAGATTCTGTCCGGCCGTACCAAGGACAAGAACATCGGCCACCTCGCCGATATCATGACGGCGATCGGCATCGACCTGAAGGAAGTGCGCATCGTTGCGGACGAGGAAGACGAGATCGTCGCTGCGGTGAATGCGCTGCGCACCCGCTACACCTATGTCTTCACCACCGGCGGCATCGGCCCGACGCATGACGACATCACCGCCGATTCGGTTGCCAAGGCCTTTGGCGTGCCATGCGAATACGACGCCCGGGCCTACGCCCTGCTGGAGGCAAGCTATGCTGCCCGGGGCATCGAATACACGGAAGCGCGCAAGCGCATGGCGCGGATGCCGCGCGGGGCAGACCACATCGACAACCCAGTGTCGGTTGCGCCGGGCTTTCGCATCGGCAACGTCCATGTCATGGCCGGCGTGCCGGCGATTTTCCAAGCGATGCTCGACAATGTCGTGCCGACGTTGCGGGCCGGCACCAAAATGCTGTCGGCCACCGTGGAATGCCCGTTCGGCGAAGGCCTGATCGGCGGGCCGCTGGGCGACATCCAGACGGCGCATCCGGACACGATCATCGGCTCCTACCCGAAATATGGCGACGGCAAGTTCTGGACGGAACTGGTGGTGAGGGCCCGTAGCCAGCAGGCGCTGGACTCCGCACGCGCCGACGTAGAGGCTATAGTGGCGGGTTTGATCAAGGCAAACAAGGCGGGCTGATCGGCGTGACGGAACCAAGCATCGCGCAGTGACGTTTGTCACGATGGGATCGCCGTAAGGAGTGAGGGACTGCCATGCGATTCAAGACCATCGTCGCCATACTGCAGAACGAACAGGACGCCGAGCGCGTGCTCGACTGCGCGATCCCGCTGGCCAGCCGTTTCCAGAGCCATCTGATCGGCATCCATGCCGAGGCGCTGCCCGTGCCCTACACCTCGGCCACCGGCTTTCCGGACACCGAGTTCCTGCAGGTTTCGGCCGACATGAACCGGGAGCGCGCCGAGAAGTTGCAGGCCGCCTTTCACAATCGCGTCGAGAATTCCGGCCTGTCGTTCGAATGGCGCAGCCTCGAGAGTTTTTCCGGCGACAGTGCGCTTACCGGCATCTCGACCGTTCGCACTGCGGACCTGATCATCGCCGCGCAGCGCGAATCGGGCAGCGACCCGAGCGCCGACGTCGACACGCTGGTCTACGATGCCGGCCGGCCGGTGCTGGTGGTGCCGCATTCGGGTCCGCTGGTGACCAGCTTCAAGCATGTGCTGCTCGCCTGGAACGGCAGCAAGGAAGCCGCGCGCGCGGCCTTCGATGCCCTGCCCTTCATCATCGAGGCCGAGAAGACGGACATCGTCGTCATCGACCCGCCGGATACGCTCGACGAGGCGCCGGAAACGGCCGGCGCAGAGATCGCCGCCTCGCTGTCCAGGCACGGCGCGACCGTCAGCGTCTCGGTGCTGAGGTCCGGCGGCGCCTCGGTCGACGACATCATCCAGACCAGGGTCGCCGAAACGGGTGCGGACCTGCTCGTGCTCGGCGCCTACAGCCATTCCTGGCTGCGCCAGCTGCTGTTCGGCGGGGTCACGCGGACCGTGCTGCGCACCGCACCGGTGGCGGCTTTCCTGTCGCGGTAGCTTCACAGGGATAGCTTTCCACTCCCCTTGCCAAAGCCAAGCCTTTCCAGTTAATTCCGCGCGCTTTCCATAGTGTCTGCGCGCGATGCGCGCTTTGCGGAGTGCGCGAAAGATGTCCCTGCCCGAAAAAGCCTTCCCGGTCTCCTGGGACCAGTTCCACCGCGATGCGCGCGCGCTCGCCTGGCGGCTTGCCGGCGCCAACAAGGGGCAATGGAAGGCGATCGTCTGCATCACGCGCGGCGGCCTGGTTCCTGCCGCCATCATTTCGCGCGAGCTCGGCATCCGAGTTATTGAGACGGTCTGCGTCGCGTCCTACCACGACTACACCAGCCAGGGGCAGTTGCAGGTGCTGAAGGAGGTCACGCCGGCGCTACTCGTGGATGACGGGGCCGGCGTGCTGATCATCGACGACCTCACCGATACCGGCAAGACTGCCGGCATCGTGCGCGCGATGATGCCCAAGGCGCATTTCGCCACCGTCTACGCCAAGCCAAAAGGCAGGCCGATGGTCGACACTTTCGTTACCGAGGTCAGCCAGGACACCTGGATCTATTTTCCGTGGGACATGGGCTTCACCTACCAGAAGCCGATCGCCGACGACCACGCCGGCTGATTCGCGGCACCGCCGCTTATTGCAACCAGCCCGCCCAAGGCACCATCCGCAGCCGAGAAATGCCGGCGTGATGCTCGCGCGGCCGCCCCATTTGGGCGAGACCGGCGCAAATCGGCAGAATTTCGCTGGTCCATGAAACATTTTTTACTTTTATTGCTTATAATTAGCCGTAAGATTCATGAGACGGCAAATGATTCTGGAAGCTGGGGCAAGCTTCTCCGATGTTGACGAGGCCAACGACGCACAACCATCTGGCCGAAAGGGTCCAGCGACTCTTCGGCGCGGTGCCGTCCCGCCTGCAGGTTGCAGCGTTGCCTTGGCGCGATAGCGGGGACGGCGTCGAAATCATGCTGATCACCAGCCGCGATACCGGCCGTTGGGTGCTTCCCAAGGGCTGGCCGGAAGCGAAGGAGCCGCTTTGCGAAGCGGCGGCGCGCGAAGCCGGCGAGGAGGCCGGGCTGCGCGGCACGATCTCGCATCAAGAGGCCGGCCGCTATTTCTACGCCAAGGTGCTGGATTCTGGCGAGGAAGTGCCGTGCGAGGTTCTGGTGTTCCCGCTGCAGGTCGAGAAGGTCGCCGACCGGTGGAAGGAAAAGCGGGCACGCACCCGCAAGTGGGTCAGCGCCGCCGAGGCTGTGGGCATGGTGCATGAACCGGACCTTCGCCAGATCATCGCCCATTTCTGCGCCGATCCACGCCGGTTCTCCTGAGCCCGGGCGGCGCATAGCCGCGGTCAGGTGCCGCGAACGCCATCGCCGAAGCACCTCCGCGCGGCGCCGAACCTTCCTCGCTGCGCTCCGCTTCTATCCCCGTTATCCACATATGTGACACACAAGATGTTGGGGTCATAAAAGCTACGCAAACGAATCCTTGACGGCGCAAAACGAGTCGCCTTTTATAGGCCATGCGCTCCTGTTGAGAGCGCGACCGGAAAAGTTTCGAGGCCGGTCTTTTTCCCGGAATATGTGCGTTTTGATCCGCATTCCCGCCTGTTTACGAGGCCGGCGGAGGCGTGGGATTTTGAAGCCTTGGGGGCGAAAGGGGAGGATTGTCGGACTTGAATAAATTGTCTGTTAATACTATATTTAGTGTTTGCAGGTAGGTTCGACGCTAGATAATGTGAATTTCCCTCGACCGAGGGCGTTACAAAAAGTTTTCAGTTTTGAGGGACCCACAGGGTCCGTGAGCGCGTTGGACAGCGGCCTCGTAAGAGGTTCGACCGGCAGGGCGGCGGAGACTGTGACGATGAGAGCCGGGGTTTTCGAACGCCGGCAGACGGCGGGCATGCGCGTTTCGTCAAGAGGGCAGAAATCCTCTGGGAAAAGCGCTATATGTAGACAAAAGGGACCGGACCAATGCGCATCGAGCGTCGTTTCACCAAGCCAGGGCAATCAGCTTACGCGGAGATCGAATTCCGCAAGGCGCTTTCTGAGATCAAGAATCCGGATGGCTCGGTGGTGTTCCGCTTGGACAACATCGACGTGCCGGCGCAGTTCTCCCAGGTTGCCGCCGATATCCTGGCGCAGAAATATTTCCGCAAGGCTGGCGTCCCGGCCCGGCTGAAGAAGGTCGAAGAGACGCAAGTTCCCTCCTTCCTGTGGCGCTCCGTGGCCGACGAGGCTGAACTGGCCAAGCTGCCGGAAGCCGCGCGCTACGGTTCCGAGACCGACGCCCGCCAGGTCTTCGACCGGCTTGCCGGCACCTGGACCTATTGGGGCTGGAAGGGCGGCTACTTCAAGTCGGAGGAAGACGCGCGCGCCTTCCGTGACGAGCTCGCCTATATGCTGGCCACCCAGCGCGTCGCGCCGAATTCGCCGCAATGGTTCAACACCGGCCTGCACTGGGCCTATGGCATCGACGGTCCGAGCCAGGGCCATTTCTATGTCGACCCGTTCACCGGCAAGCTGACCAAGTCGAAGTCTTCCTACGAGCATCCGCAGCCGCATGCCTGCTTCATTCAGGGCGTGCAGGACGACCTCGTCAACGAGGGCGGCATCATGGATTTGTGGGTGCGTGAGGCGCGCCTGTTCAAATATGGCTCCGGCACCGGCTCGAACTTCTCGTTCCTGCGCGGCGAAGGCGAAAAGCTGTCGGGCGGCGGCCGCTCGTCGGGGCTGATGAGCTTCCTCAAGATCGGCGACCGCGCGGCCGGCGCCATCAAGTCGGGCGGCACGACGCGTCGCGCGGCGAAAATGGTCATCGTCGACGCTGATCATCCCGATATCGAGGAATTCATCGACTGGAAGGTCAATGAGGAGCAGAAGGTCGCCTCGCTGGTCACCGGCTCGAAGATCGTCAAGAAGCACCTCGAAGCGATCATGAGGGCCTGCATCAACTGCGAAGGCAATGGCGACGATTGCTTCGACCCGGCGGTCAACACCGCGTTGAAGCGCGAGATCAAGGCGGCCAAGAAGGACGCGGTGCCGGAGAACTACATCTACCGCGTCATCCAGTTCGCCAAGCAGGGCTACACCTCGATGTCGTTCAAGACCTACGACACCGACTGGGATTCGGACGCCTATCTCACCGTTTCCGGCCAGAACTCCAACAATTCGGTGTCGCTGAAGGACGATTTCCTGCGCGCCGTCGAGCAGGACGGCGACTGGCATCTCACCGCCCGCAAGGACGGCAAGGTGCTGAAGACGCTGAAGGCGCGCGATCTCTGGGAAAAGATCGGCTACGCCGCCTGGGCGTCGGCCGATCCGGGCTTGCATTTCAACACGACGATGAACGACTGGCACACCTGCGCCTCGGCCGGTGCGATCCGGGCGTCCAACCCGTGCTCGGAATACATGTTCCTCGACGACACTGCCTGCAATCTGGCGTCGATCAACCTACTGCCCTATCGCAACGCCGACGGCACCATCGACATCGCTGCCTACGAGCACACGGTGCGGCTGTGGACCATGGTGCTGGAAATCTCCGTCATGATGGCGCAGTTCCCGTCGAAGGAGATCGCCAAGCTTTCCTACGAGTACCGCACGCTCGGCCTCGGCTACGCCAACATCGGCGGCCTGCTGATGACCTCGGGCATTCCTTACGATTCCGACGAGGGCCGCGCCATTTGCGCCGCCCTCACCGCGATCATGACCGGCACCGCCTATGCCACTTCGGCTGAAATGGCCGCCGAGCTCGGCGCCTTCCCCGACTACGACCGCAATGCGCAGAACATGCTGCGTGTCATGCGCAATCACCGCCGCGCGGCCTACGGCGAAAGGGACGGCTACGAGAAGCTTGCCGTCAACCCGGTGCCGCTGGTCGCCTCGGATCTCAAGCAGCAGGAGCTTGCCGACCATGCCAAGGCCGCCTGGGACCGCGCCATCGAGCTTGGCGAGGAGCATGGCTACCGCAACGCGCAGGCAACGGTGATCGCACCGACCGGCACGATCGGCCTGGTGATGGATTGCGACACCACCGGTATCGAGCCCGACTTCGCGCTGGTGAAATTCAAGAAGCTCGCCGGCGGCGGCTATTTCAAGATCATCAACCGCGCCGTGCCCGAAGCGCTGCGAACCCTCGGCTATTCCGAGGCCCAGATCGCCGAGATCGAGGCCTATGCCGTCGGCCACGGCAATCTCAACCAGGCGCCGGGCATCAATCCCGGCTCGCTCAAGGCAAAAGGCTTTACCGACGAAAAGATCGCCGCACTCAATGCGGCATTGAAGTCGGCCTTCGATATCAAGTTCGTCTTCAATCAGTGGACGCTGGGCGCCGACTGGGTGAAGGAGACGTTCGGCTTCACCGACGAGCAGCTCAATGATTTCTCGTTCGAGATGCTGCCGGCGCTGGGTTTCTCGAAGAAGGACATCGAGGCCGCCAACATCCATGTCTGCGGAGCGATGACGCTGGAAGGCGCGCCGTTCCTGAAGGCCGAACACCTGCCTGTGTTCGACTGCGCCAGCCCGTGCGGCAAGATCGGCAAGCGTTCGCTGTCGATCAACAGCCACATCATGATGATGGCGGCGGCACAGCCCTTCATTTCCGGCGCCATTTCCAAGACCATCAACATGCCGAACGATGCGACGGTGGAAGACGCCAAGGGCGCCTACATGCTGTCGTGGAAGCTGGCGCTGAAGGCCAACGCGCTCTATCGCGACGGCTCGAAGCTGTCGCAGCCGCTCAACGCCTCGTTGCTTGCCGACGTCGAAGACGACGAGGACGAAGCGCTCGAGCAGCTGATCGCGGCACCGGCCGCGCAGCGCGCCGTGCAGGTGACCGAGAAGATCGTCGAGCGCGTCGTCGAGCGTCTCTACCGCGACCGCGAGAAACTGCCGAACCGCCGCAAGGGCTATACCCAGAAGGCGGTCGTCGGCGGCCACAAGGTCTATCTCAGGACCGGCGAATTCGATGACGGCCGCCTCGGCGAGATCTTCATCGACATGCACAAGGAAGGTGCCGCCTTCCGGGCGATGATGAACAACTTCGCCATCGCCATTTCGCTCGGCCTGCAATATGGCGTGCCGCTCGAGGAATTTGTCGAGGCCTTCACCTTCACCAAGTTCGAGCCGGCCGGCATGGTGCAGGGCAACGACGCCATCAAGAACGCCACGTCGATCCTCGACTATGTGTTCCGCGAACTCGCCGTCTCCTATCTCGGCCGCCACGACCTCGCCCATGTCGACCAGTCGGACTTCGACAAGACCGCACTCGGGCGCGGCATCAACGAAGGCAAGGCGACGCCCTTCTCCAAGGGCCTGACCCGCGGCGCCTCGCCGGTCAAGCTGGTGTCGGGCATGGGTGCCGAGCCCAAGGGCTTTGCCGGCGCGGGCTCCGGAACTCCGGCCCGTACCGCCCCGACCGCCTTCTCCGGCTCCAACGTGCTGACGCTGAAGCCCGCCAGTGACGAGGCCATTGCCTACAAGCGCGACTACGAGGAGCGCGCCAGGGAACTGGTCGAGGACATCGTCTACGCGGAAGCCTCCGACCCGACGGAGCTGTTCACCGACGAGGCCGCGAAAGAAGCAGCCGAAGCCAAAGCGCTCGCCGCCAACCGGCGCCAGCAATCATTGATGCAGGGCTACACCGGCAACGAATGCTCGGAATGCCATAACTTCACGATGGTGCGGAACGGGACTTGCGAGAAGTGCGACACTTGCGGGGCTACGAGCGGGTGTAGCTGAGATAGCTGATAGGCAAGTTCATCGCTTGGAGGTGGGTTGACGGCAACCCACCTCTAACGGCCAAAGCTCGCGACGTTGCTCGTGCGGTCGTTCAAACGCTGTGCTCGGCCCTAACCCAATACGCGGGTCAGTAGTCCCAGACAGCCGGCACGCAACGAAAGACATCGCCGTCCACCGCCACATGGCAGATAGACGGGAACGGCAGGTGAGTGGCCACCAGCGGCTCGCGGGTCGCCGCCAGCTCCCGCAAAAGATTGATCCGGACGCGGGCCGCCTCCTCGGGGTCGTGTTCGAAGCCGTTGTGCCAGTCGGGTTGGTCGAACCCGACCTGGAACACGGCGTCGCCGGCGAAGGTCAGCCGATCGCCGCCGGACGCTAGGCGGACCACGCTGTGCCCGGGGGTGTGGCCGCCGGTGAGCGTGACGACCACCCCCGGCGCCACCTCATGCTCCGTCTCAAACGGCCGCAACTGGCTGTGGTAGTCGTTCACGAACCGCTTGGCCGCCCGCCGCAGCGCATCCGGGAACCCCGTTGGCATGGAGACGCGGGAGAAATCGGGCGACTCCCAGAACTTGAGCTCGGCGGCCGCCACGTGAATCCGCAGATCCGGACGCAGCCGGTCCTTCACCCCGTCGATGAGGAGCCCGCCAATGTGGTCCATGTGCATATGGGTCAGCACCACGTCGGTGACGGATGCGAGATCGATGCCGGCGGCCTCCAGTCGCGAGACCAACCGCCCGGCCCTCGGCAAGTGCAAGTCCGGGTCCATCCCCAGCCCGGCGTCCACGAGTATGGTCCGGTCGCCGCTGCGTACGACGACCACGTTCAGCGGCCACTCGAGCACGTCCGGCGGCAGGAACATGTCGTCCAGCCAGGCCGCCCGGAGGGCCGGGTCGACGTTGTATGCCATAACCGGCGCTGGTATCGGCAGCACTCCATCGCTGACCACCAGCACGTCGATGTCGCCGACCTGCAGCGCGTAGCGCGACGGAACCAATTCGGGCTCCGGTCTACCGTTGCTGTGCTTGGCGTTCAGGCTGTCGGCGCAGTGCTGGATCGAGGGGTGTGAAATGTTGTCCAAGCTCATGTTTGTCTCCTGCTGACCAGTCGTGCGGGTTTTTGTTTCTGCCTGCGACATGATGCGCTCCTGTTTTGCGTGATCGAGACGTGTGGGTCACAAGCCACGTCGGGGACCCTATGGGGAAGCGTGTCGGCTATCGAGCTACACCTGAGGATGGGTCAGCCTGTGCTCTCAGTGGACCGCAGCGAGGATTTGGTGGTGAAGAGGCTGGCATGAGGGAGTAGACGCTCTCGCCCACCGAACCGCGCCCCGTGCTCAGCGTTGACTCGAAGCCGTCCTCAATATCCGTGACGATGTGCTCATTAGAGCAGGAAAGATCTCAGGAGGAGCTGCTGTTCAACTACGTCGGTGTAGATGATCGGCCGCTGGCCATAATGACATTTCCAACCGAAGAGGTCGCGCAATGCGTTACGTGGCAGTCATCGAAAAGCCGGAAACAATTTTTCCGCTTAGCTGCCGGACCTACCCGGCTGCATTGCGATCGGTGCTCGAGGTGGAAAAACCGAAATTCGCGACGCAATACGCTTTCACATCGAAGGCTTCGCGCGCCGATGGACTGGATGTGCCCAAAGGTATCAGTCTGGCGGAATATGCGGAATATATTGAGGCGTAAAAGCTGCGCCTCCCCTTCTCCCCTTGTGGGCCTGTTGCGTAGTAACTGGGGATGTTTGGATGGGGCGGGATCGCAGGGATTTCGCTCGTCTTTGTGAGCTCCGCCCCCTTGTTTGGGCTTTCGGCGGCGGTTTCGGCCCGGGC